>CALVNU010000082.1 GCA_944349915.1 uncultured Clostridia bacterium
TTGCCACGAGAAATATAACCTATAATATCATCGCCTTCAATTGGTGAACAACAACCTGCAAAGCGTACTAATAGTCCACTGTCGCCGTCAATCAAAACTCCCTCTTTGTTCTTTTTAAGTTTGACAACATTGTTTGAAATTTTTTCAATTCTATGGTCTTTGTTGTATAGCGAAATAAGTCGGCCAACAACATGTCCTGCAGAAATAGAGCCCGCTCCAACTGCGGCATAAAGTTCATCTTCATTTTCAAAGTTGTATTTATCAAGAATATCCTTGATATAATTTTCTGTTAACAATTGAGAAGCAGAAAAATTTTTGCTTTGAATATGTTCATTTAAAGCGCTTTTCCCAATTTTTATGTTGTCTTCCTTCATTTCCGACTTGAAGAAAGCCCTAATCTTTGATTTAGTGTTGTTGCACCTAACCATGTTAAGCCAATCACGAGATGGACCTTTTGATTGAGAAGAAGTAATAATCTCAACAATATCACCATTTGCAAGTGGCGTTCCAATGGGCTTCATCTTTTGATTTATTTTTGCCCCTACACAACTGTTGCCAATGTCTGTATGGATTGCATAGGCAAAATCAATAGCCGTTGCACCTTCCGGAAACTCAAGCACTCTCCCTTTTGGAGTTTGAACAAAAATCACCCCGTCATACAAATCACTTTTAAGTGTTTCAATAAATTGTTCGTCAGACAAATTTTTGGCATTTTCAATAGTCTCTCTAAACCAAGTCATCCTGCTGTCGAACTCATTTTTCTTGCTCTTCTTTTCTTTATACAGCCAATGAGCACAAACACCACCATACTCACTTTCCCTATGCATTTTGTAGGTTCTAATTTGAATTTCCATAGGATGTTGATTTTCGGCAATAATTGTTGTGTGTAATGACTTATACCCATTCGGCTTTGGATTTGCAATATAGTCTTTCACTCTTCCAGCCATAGGCTTGTATATGCCATGAATTCTACCAAGCACAGCATAACATTCTTCAACTGTATTGACAATCACGCGCATGGCAACAATATCGTAAATTTGATTTAAGCGCAAGTTTTTGCTGTGAAGTTTGTTATATATTGAAGAGATATGTTTTTGTCTTGAAACAATTTCCCCTTTAATCTTTAAGTCATCTAAAATATTTTGAATTTTGCGTTTTGTGATTGCAAGTTGTTTTTCATTTTCTTCATACTTACTAGAAACAGCTTCCAACAGTCTTTCATATTCTTTAGGGTCTAGAAGTCTCAAAACATTATCTGCCAAATCTTGTTTTAAACTGTCAAACCCCAGTCTTTCCGCAAGTGGAACATGAATTTCTTGCACCTGTTTTACAAATCGTTTTTGTTTGTCATTTAAAGGCAACTTCATAACAGAAATGTCATAAAAAACGCCTGCAAGTTTGATAAACACAACTCGCATGTCTTTGCTTATGGCAATAAACATTCTTTTGATGTCTTCAATCTCTTCGCTAAGAGTAAGTTGATTTATATCTTTAATAACTTTGTATGTTTCAACCATCTCTTTGCAGTCATCGTTAAGTTTTGCTTCAATTTGATTTGCCTTGTCTTCATTAACCTTAAAAAGTTGGTAAGTCAAGAAGGCTAAAACAGAGTTTTTGTCAAGTTTCATGTTTATAATCATGTTGACAATAACTTTAACTCTATCAAGGTTCATCTCATCGCACAAAATTTCATCAATAATGTTTTTATCAGATTGAGTAAGTTTCATATTGCTTGCAATGCAACTTTTAACCTCTTGTATCAATTGCTCGTTCATACTCTTTCTCCTTTAAAAACCTTTTTCATCGCCCAAAGTTTGTTGTATATTTTTGATTGATTAAGTTCTTTTTTAACTTTTCTGTTAAGATAAATCGTTATAAGAGAGTCTTCTGTAATACTTATAAGACCAAGTTCATTAAACACAAGAAGCGCAGAATAAAAATTTACAAATGAGATGTCTTGCAAACTTTCAAGGCTATCGTACAGTTCAAACACATTATACACAGCCTTGCCCGCTTTGACAGATAAGGCTTTATAAATTCTGCCAAAACATTCTCTAGATAAGTCTATGCCTGCAAAGTGTTTAAAAGACCCCTGCTTTTCAAGTGGCACAAAAACTTCTGCTTTTGAGATTTTGTTTATGGCAGAAATAAATTTGCTGTCAAGCACTGGCGAAAGAAAGACAATCTTTGAAAAGTTTTTTGCCCACTCTATCCCTTTTGGAGAAAGAAGCAAACTGTTATAGCCAATTTCTTTTTCACTGTAAATATTAAAATTATATATTCCTTGCGTGTTGTAATTTTTTGCAAAATCAACATAATCATAGCAAGAATATGTTACAAAAGCAGTTCCAAACACTGTTGTTGTAGTTTTGCTTACAAACTCAAGCAGTTCCTTTTGTGGATAAAGTTTAAACTGCGCCTCACCCTTGCCGTCTATCACAAGTTGATTAAGTTCGATAGCGTTAAGTTTCTTATAGGCATCTTCAACTATAAAACTGCCACCGTCAAAGTTATCGACAAGGGCTTTAGTTCCTCCGCCTTGAAATTCAAATATAAAAGACTTAACCCTTGCAAAAGTCATTTTGTTAAGGTTGTTTAAAAAATTGAAATATGTCATGGTAAAAGAACCTATTTTGATTGTTGCATGTTGCGGAAATTTTCGCATAGGTGAAATTTGAATATCGGTTGCGGATATTTTAAATTTCGGTCTTGGGTTTTCACAGCCAAAAGGTTCAAGTGCAGAAAGAGCCTTGACAAGTTCTGGAGTAATCTCGTTAGCGGTAATCTCTTGGTCATAATATTTGATAGGCATAAAAACTTCATCATTTATTTGGTTTAAAGCAAAGGCATTGATTTTTTGCACAAATTCTTCATACTTTTCTCGTTTTAAACTCAACCCTGCCGCCATTGAATGACCGCCAAATGTAATCAAAATATCTTTTAGAGAAGACAGCAGTTGATGAATATTGATGTCGTCAATACTTCTGCCAGAACCGCTTAACATATCGCCTTCTTGAGCAAACAAAAAGACTGGTTTGTGATATTTTTCAACAAGCCTTGAACATACAATTCCAAGCACTCCTTTATCCCAAACTTTAGAGGCAAGACAAATCACCCTTAAAGACAACAAGTCGACTTTTTCAAGCGCTTTTTCGCAATCTTCATAGATTTTGTTGCAAAGTTCCTGCCTTCTTGTGTTGTGATTTTTAATTTTTTCAATAATTTTAACAATTTTTACAGGGTCGGTTTCAAGATAAAGTTTTAAAGAATCACTCGCATCTCCCATGCGCCCTGGAGCGTTGAGTTTTGGGCAAATTTTGAAAGATATGTCGGTAGAGTTTGGCTTGAAAAGAGAAATATCATACTCTTTAAACATCATCTTAAGTCCAAGCGGAAGATATCTTTCACACAGTTTTAATCCTTTTGTAACAATCGTTCTGTTCTCATCAAGAAGCGGAACAATATCGGCAATGGTTGCAATAGATGCAATAGGCAAAAATTGTTCTGCCTCTTCTCTGCCAAGAAGCGCCTCGGCAAATTTGTATGCAACCCCTGTTCCACAAAGTCCTTTAAATTTATATTCCTGGTCTGGCAGTTTCGGATTAACACACACGGTGTCCGGCAAGATTTCTGGAATTTCGTGGTGGTCTGTAATATAAATCTCTATACCTTTATTTTTTGCATACTCCACTTCTTGATAACATGAAATGCCACAGTCCACTGTTATGATAAGATTTGGTTGATATTTATCATAAATTTTATCAATAACCGCCATCGTCAAGCCATATCCATCAACATATCTGTTTGGAAGATAGTAGTTTGCTTTTATTCCAAATATTTTAAGTGCTTTAAGCATGATTGCGGTTGCGCTAACGCCATCAACATCATAATCTCCAAACACAAGCACATTGTCGCCAAGTTCTTTGGCAAGAAAAACCCTGTCCAACAGTCTTCGCATGCCTTTAAGTGAAAATGGGTCATGAAAAACGGTTGGAGACAAAAACTCTAAAATATCCTCTTTGCTGGCAATTCCTCTTGATAAAAGCAGTTCAACAACTCGTCTATTTAGGGCAAGTTCCTCGGTAAAATAATCAATTTTGTCAGCATCTTTATTAAAAAACTTTTTAAATAT
>CALVNU010000083.1 GCA_944349915.1 uncultured Clostridia bacterium
TACTTTTCAATCGTCTTTCAATCTGGCTTATTGAAATATTATAATTTTGTGCTAGAATTGGATACAATTTTTTATTCATATTAAGTTTCTTTGACGCATCTAAAGTTATCTGCATAACAATATCTTTTAAAAGCGTGTATCCTTTGGCGTTTGGAAGTACTCGAATTTTTATTAACATCAAAATCAACCGCTCTTCAATCATCGCTATATTATTTGCTTCTATTTCATTCATACTTTTCACCTCCCGTTGTTGATTATAATACAAAGATAGAAAATCGCAAAACGATTTTTACAATTTTTTACAAAATTATAAATTATTTTGCACAAAAATTAATGCAACAAATATAATTTACAATAAAACAATAAAAATTTTCAATGTTCCGCATCTTATATAGCAGTCAATTTGCCAGCATATTCACCTTCTCTATCCATCATATTGGTTATGCCCGATATGAAAGTTGATAAATATATAAGTTTGGCGTTCTAAAAGTTTGGTGTTCTAAACTTTAAAAAACTTAAAGATTTTTGCAAAGAAAATTGAAAAGCACGGCAAAATGTTTGTATTTTTTTGATATTTATAGTATCATAAAAATAACTTAACAAATAAGGAGAAAAATATGAAGTTTAAAATAGTTGCCGATGCTTCATGCGATATACCAGAAGAATATCTTGAAAAATATGATATTTCTATTATTCCTATAGAAGTTTCTTTTGGGGATGAGATATATCCCGAAGGACTTAGTAAAAAGGATTTTTATGATAAAATTGAAAACACAGCCTTAATTCCAAAAACAGCAATGCCAAACGCATATAAATTTGAACAATTTTACAAAGACTATGCAAACAAGGACGATGTTTTTGTGTTTACCATTGTTATTTCAATGGAAATGAGCCAGACAAAAATTCAGGCACAGCATGCCGCAGAAGCACTAAACATGAAAAATGTGTTTATTGAAGAAAGCGGAGCAACAACTGTTGCACAAGGCGCAATAATCTGTGAACTTTGCAAGTTTATGGAGCATGAACAGTCTATTGATAAAATTATAAAAGAATTTTATAGGCTCAAATCAAAATGCAAACTCTATGCAGTGATAAACGACTTGAAATATCTTAAAAACAGTGGCCGTCTTTCCTCTTCTTCAGCAGTGATAGGCTCAATGCTTAATGTAAAACCTATTGTCAGCATTGTAGACGGAAAAGTTGTCAATGTAAAAAAATGTATGGGAGCAAATCAGGCAGACCAATTTATGTTTTCACAAATAAAACAAGTTGACCCTCAACATGATTTTTATTATATACATTCAGACAACCTGCCTGCCCTTGACAAGTTGAAAGAAAAATATAATTCTCGACTGCAAAAAAATCAAAAAATTACAACCAGCGAAATTGGTTGCGTTGTTGGCTCACATGTTGGGCCTCGTTGTTATGGCTTTGTATATTTTGAAAAATAGTGCTTTTAATAAAGCACTTTTTTTGTGTCTACACCAAGAACAAACGAATATATATAACTATAAAAACTATGCAAATATAATATTGCCCATATCCCCCACTATGCTTTTAATAATATTTTTAAAATAATTTAAACAATTTGCTAAAAACAGTTGATTTTTTGTGTGAAATTTGATATATTATAGGAGCAAACCTTGCAACACAAAAAATTCTGGCATAAACAACTCACTTTGCGGGAGTGGCAAACTGGGGTCCCCCGAAAATGAAATTTTTGGGGTAATAGTGGTAGAGCGTTGCCTTGCCTTCGGTGAAATGGAAGGGCAAGCATGCGCAAGAAGCCAGTCAAAACCTTATCATTCCCCTTGCAAGTCAATTTGAAAGTTGATAAGGTGCCAAAAAACACTCACTTTGCGGGAGTGGCTCAGTGGTAGAGCGTTGCCTTGCCAAGGCAAATGTCGCGGGTTCGAGTCCCGTCTTCCGCTCCAAAATGGTACCATCGCCAAGCGGTAAGGCAAAGGTCTGCAAAACCTTTATTCCCCGGTTCAAATCCGGGTGGTACCTCCAAAAGCGACTTCTTTTAGAGGTCGCCATTTTTATAAAGGAACCTTTGCTAAACAAACTTGGTCATTAACAACCAAAAACAGTTTTGATTTATCAAATCAAAAATCAATATGCTATGCTGGTGTGGCGGAATGGCAGACGCACGGGACTTAAAATCCCGAGGTGGCAACACCGTGTGGGTTCGACTCCCACCACCAGCACCAAGTGAGAGTAATCCGAACCGCTGGGTTGCTCTTTTTCTATTTCTTCAAAATCTTCTTGATTGTCCAGTTTAATATTTTTGCTTTCATCATCAGAGGTGGTGAAGTATATGTCAAAATAATCGTCATACAAAACAATTTTGTTCACGAACATATCAATCATTCTTTTACAAGCAAGTTTGTCGGTTGTGTCAATGTTTTGAAATGATAAAAACCAATTGTAAACTTTGTCGGCATCAAGTGGAGTGATTGTCTTTGCTTTTTGTCTTGCAATTTTAATTTCTAAATCTTCTTTTTCTTGTTCAAGTTCGTTAAGTTTTTGATTTGTTGTTTTTGAGAATATTCCATTTGCCACTGCATTTGCTAAATTGTTAAGTTGTCTGTCTATCTCTTTCATTTGTGCATTAAGAGAGTTTAACACCACATCTTTGCCGATATATTCGTTAAATATACCTGCAACTGCTTGTGATAATTCTTTCAGTTGTCTATTGTGCTTTAAAAACTCTTTCACAGCACAAACAACATAGTTTTCAATATAGTCTTTCTCAACACTCTTCTTATCGCAAGTGTGTTTTCTTTTTCTATTCACGCATTTGTAATAATAGTGAATGCCATTTCTTCCTGTTCCGCTGTCACCAGTCATATTTGCTTTGCATTTTCCACAAACAAGTTTGCCTGACAAAATAAAAGGAATTGGCGCTTTCTTTTGTGCCGCTGTGCGTTTACCTGTTTGCAAACTCTTGTTAACCCTGTCAAACAACTCTTCGTTAATAATTGGTGGGTAGATATTTGTATAAACCGTGTTGTCAGCATAAACCTTTCCGCAATAATACGGACTTCGTAGCATTCTTGATATTTGATTTATTGTCCAGTCATTGCCGTTGTTTGTCTTTATTCCCTGCTTTTTAAGTTTGGTTGCAATATCTTTCAATCCCATACCTGAGATATAGTCATTGTAAACTTGTCTAACAATATCTGCTTGCTTTTCGTTGATTTTAACAACCTTATCTTCCACAGTATAACCAAACGGAACTCGACCGCCTACATACAAACCCTTTATTCTGCTTTCTTTTCGCCCACGCTTAACTTTTTGAGATAACTCGGCAGAATAATACTCAGCAAAACTTTCAAGCATTCCTTCAAGTATTATGCCTTCTGGTGTGTCCGAAATTTGTTCGGTGGTAGAAATAACCTTAACACCATTACGATTTAAAATTGTCTTATTCACAGCACTATCGTGGCGAGAACGAGCAAATCGATCAAACTTATACACAAGCACATAATCAAAACCTTTCTTCTTGCTATCTCGAAGCATTCTTTGAAAGTCTGGTCGATGGTCATTTGTGCCTGTCATAGCCCTGTCGATATATGTATCTACAATCTTAATATTTTCTCGTTCTGCATATTCTTTGCAAACTCTTAGTTGTCCGTCAATACTTTGCTCCGACTGACTATCGCTTGAATATCTTGCATAGATTACTGCTTTCTTCATATTTCACCACCTTTTAACCAATTATACCGCTATATCTCAAAAAAGTCAGCATGTTTGACAAAAATATTATAAAAAAGTATTCCAATTTTGTTTAAAGTGTGTTATACTCCCTAAAAGGAGGCAATTATGAAATTGATTTTATGTGGCGGTGGAGCTGGCGAGCAAGTTAAGGAAAGTTATCAATTATTTGCACAAAGTGTGGGAAATGGGAAAGTTATGTATATTCCACTTGCTTGGAATAACGGACCATACGAAAGTTGCATTGACTGGTTCGCAGGAGAAATGAAGCCTTTTGGTATTACTAATATTGACCTAATTACTGACGCTGCTCAAAACACAAAAGAAAAATTAAGCAATATCAAAGGAATAGT
>CALVNU010000084.1 GCA_944349915.1 uncultured Clostridia bacterium
AAAAGATATTGAGTGGGATTTTTTAAAGGCATCTTTTGAGTTTTCTGGCGAAATAACAGTAAGTTATGCTGACCAAAAAACTGGAGAAAAACAATATTTATTTAGTGTGAATAAAGCAACTTCTAAAGATGGCAAATATATAATTACAATCAAACAATTTGTAGATGGAATAACTCAATGCTTGGTTGAATTTGGAAAGAGAGAAGATTTTAATAAATTTATTTTGCATCAAGAATTATCTAAAAAGGTACCGCATTTTATTTATCCTTTGATTGATAAATACATTTCTGATAATTATGGCATTTTCTTTGCAGGGGTAAACGAAGAATCAAGAACTTTTTATCAACATATTCTTCGTGAATATGAAAAATATTATCAAGAAGCATGTGATAAAAACCCACAAAAAATTCGTGAACTGCAAATCGCTAAATCTGTTTATGCCATTTACCTTAAGGAATATTTTGATAAAATTGAATTTGAAAACAAAAAAGATGGCTTTACTTTGCAAAATATCAATACAAGGCAAGACAACTATAAAGAATAAAAAACCAAATTTATTGCTAAACTTAAAAATGTGTAAAAATTTTTTAAATTTTCTCGTATAGTTAAAAATGTCTAGAACTAGAATTTAGAATAACCAAATTTCTGGCTTTAGACATTTTTATGTTTGAGTCTTTTTTAGCCTGCAGGTTTATTTATATTCAAGACTAGTTTTCTAGTCTTTTTTTGTTGTTTTTGTTGTGTTTTTATAAACATTTTGATATAATTATCTTAACTAAAGTTGAGCCAAGCCGGGCACAAGCGACATTTGAGTGAAACTGAAGTTTATTCAAACCGTGATGCTATGCGACAACATAGCAAATTCGCAAGAATTTTAAAATTTTATGGTAATAAAATTTTACATCACATGTGGTTTATTACAAATAGGAGTAAATATGTTAGAAGACAAAGAAGGAATTTCTAATCACGAACATTTTATTGATATTTTTAAAGAAATTGATATATTGCGCGAAAATTTGAGTGACAATACTGATACTGCATTTGAAATTTTAAAAATGTATCAAGATGATAAAGACCAAGACAGTATAGATGTTTTAAGAATAACTTGCAGTAACATTCTTGACTGCGAAGAATTGTCAAAACAAGTTATTGATCGCTATGAAACTCTTAAGGCAAATCTTTTTGCAAACAAGCAAGCAAAGGTGGAAGAAAAAGAGGCGATTGCAATATTGGAAGAACTAAAAAAACTTGAAAAAAGTTCTAGCAAACAATTTAAAGAACTTTTGAAATTGGTTTCATCATTAAAATAAAAAATTGGGAGATTATTATGGACGCAAGAGATGAATTTTTAGATATATTTTATGATAATATTGACAGAGATGGCGCAGATAAGTTTTTGGAATGGCTAGAAAAAAGCGACTTTTTTGTTGCACCAGCAAGCACTAGACGACATAATTCATTTAAAGGTGGACTTTGCGCTCATTCGGTCAATGTTTATAAGCGTTTTGTCAAACTTATCGCAGACCAATATGGCGACAACTGGCAAGAAAAAGTAAGCGCCGAAAGTGTTGCCATTATGGGCCTTCTACATGATATTTGCAAAGTTGACACCTATGTTGAAGATATAAAAAATGTTAAAGTGGATGGAATTTGGACTCAAAAGCCATACTACAAGGTGGAAGACAGTTTGCCTTATGGGCATGGCGAAAAGTCGGTATATATCTTGTCCGCATTTATGAAGTTATCGCGTGAAGAGGCGCTTGCTATCAATTGGCACATGGGCGAATATGATTTGCGTGTAAAGGGCGGAAGTTACAGTGTGGCAGAGGTATATTATCGTTATCCAGTGGCATTTTTGCTTCATATTGCAGACCTTATGGCAACATATTTGGATGAAAAAGTTGACGGCGAATAAGAAACACGACAAAAAAACAGGAAAAAACAAAGATTTTGTATTTTTTTTCAAATATGCATATTGACAAAAATGCATAAGTGGTATATAATATAAATGTAAAAAAGAGGAGGAAGTTATGTCTAAAAGTGCAGAGAATATGTCCGTTAAATTGACGAATTTTCAGCAAACAGTTGCTGGCGTACAGACTAGAGCGGCAGTAGCCGACCAATTTGTTTCTTTTTTAGAGCGTGACAGAAAGGTTATGTCTAAGGCTTTAAAGGATAAATTTTCTGAGGTTAAACGCGTTCAAGAAGAAATGTCTAATATTGCAACAGATGTCCAGTATAACATAGAACAATTAATAGAGTTGTATGATATATGTAAAGACGATTCCACAAAAGCAAGCCTTTTTGTGAGCTTAATTAAATATTTGACTAATGGCGGAGAGAAACCTGAAGGGTTCCCTTCTTATACAATTACAACAAGAAAGAGGGGTAAAACAACATCAAAAACCTTTGAATTTAAAGATGTTTCTTGCAAGGCTTTTGATGCTAAAGCGAAAGAGTTTGATAAGTTGATAGAAATCGATAATCTAATAGTGATGAAGAAAGCGTTATTCGATTTAACGGTTGCACTAACTGGAATGCCTGTTGAGGAAGGCAAGGGTGGTTTACGAGGCGTTCTTGATAAGTTTAATGATAAACTAAAATATCGATTCAAAAAGAATAAACAAGGCTTGATTGAGGCGAATAAAATTTGTGATGTCATGGTCCACAATTTGATGAATGTTAATGAACTTTACAGATCAATAGAAGAGGACTTAAAAGAACCTAAAACAATAGCCGCAGATGATGAAAGAGTTCAGGCAATTCAGAAAGTGCTTAAAGCGATGGTTGGTAAAGACGAAGGCACTGAGAGAGTAGATATGACAGCACAACAAGTTGCGGACAGCTACAAAGAATTCTATTTGTGCTATATAAAATCTTTATTGACAATATCAAATAATGATGAGTTAGAGGGGCTTGAGACTGCATTCAATGAGCTCATTCAATCAGCACAAGACGGCAATAAAGCGAAAAAAACTTTTAAGGTTGGGGACAAGATATATAAAGCATCGATATACGAATTGTATGATGGATATTGTTCAATAAAAATTTCAGGCAATGGCCACGAAAGTTGGTGTTGTATTCCTACAGATACTGAAAATAATAAACCATATAACATAAAGACTTTGAATGGGCTTATTGGTGGACTGCGGCTTCAATATGGTCAGTTTTCTAAATTCCAAAAATTTGCTTATAAGAAAAATGGTTTGGTTAAAGTCATAATAATAGGATTAGTGCTCGCAAGTATTATTGGGATTACCTTGGCAACAACATGGCTATCTGTTCAAAATTCAGATGCAGGCAAAGAAAATGTAAATGATCCTAATCAAAACCCAAACCCAAATCCAAACCCAAACCCAAATCCAAACCCAAATCCAAACCCAAATCCAAATCCAAACCCAAATCCAAACCCAAATCCCGATATACCATCCTTCGATTATAGTGGAACTTATACAATTAACAATTTGACTGCTCAAAATTTTATTTCTCATTTTCGAGACTCCTTTAGCGGTAGAGGTGCAACTGCTGATAGTGTTGATATCTCATTTGTTGAAGGTGCAGATGGTCAAATGGATGCTATTGCAACCATTGTTTATAGCAATGATAATGGCGTTAGTTATATTAAAGAGGTGCACATTGACAATCCAGAAAGCTATATCATAGACGGAGTATTAGATGAGAATGGTTTGCTTTCAAGTGTTACGCCAGAAGATGCGACAGTTTCAACATATGTGAATTACGCTGGATATCTTCAATCTGCTACAATTGGCGGGCAAGCAATTACAGGACTTTACATTTCACCAGCGGATATTAATAATATTATTCAAGGAAATGGAAACTCTATCAATTGGGAAATACAAACCACAGGTGGAGAAAGCGTTTCTGGTAGCACACCAATTATTGGCGGTAAAGGTGCATCCCAAGCATCTTTGATATCAAATGTTATTAATGATGTGTATAACAAATATGTAGAAAGTGAAAATGTATAATAATCAAAAACTGCTGAAAATTTCAGCAGTTTTTTAATATAATCAATTT
>CALVNU010000085.1 GCA_944349915.1 uncultured Clostridia bacterium
TAAATATCATAACAATTTTTACAATCTTTCATAATTATTATAAATAAAAAAATAAGATAAGGCAAGCAAATTTCGCCCTATCCATAATCTTTTTTTATTTGAATGATTTTTACTATAAAAACAAACATTCACAATGCAAAGCATTTATTTTAGATAAACAATTCTATGGCAATGCTCACAAGTTAGCACACCCTTTTCTTTTAAGGTTGAAATGTTTGCAAGTGATAATTCTGTTCGGCATCCGCCACAGCAGTTGCCTGCAAGAGCAACAACGACAGGAAAAATGTTTTCAACTCTTCGTTTTTTATATGCTTCAATAATATCCTTATCAATGCCCTTTTCAAGAGAGGCTAGTTTCTTTTCAATTTCCGCTTTTTTTGGATTAAGTTCATTTTGTGTTTTGTCAAAGTTTGCTTTGGCTTTGCTGTATTCCTCTTTTGCCATTTGAAATGCTTTTCGCGTTTTATTAAAATCGGCAAGCAAATTATTCATATTTTCTGCAATTTTAGAAAAATTGCGTTCAAGTGTTGTAAGATTTGCGCTCAATTTATCTTTAAGTTTATTCAACTTGTCAACATCTTCAAGAGAAAGGCTGTCAACATCTTTATTAAAAATTTCATTCATTTTGTTCTTTTGAATATCAAATTGAGACTTAAGATTTTCATATTCTTTTTCAAGGTTTTTTGCCATATCATTAAGTTTATATGAACGCTCTTGCGCTAGCTTTGCATTGTTTTGCATTTGAGTTGCTGTTTTTTTGTTGATATCCTCACGCAAAGATTTTTCAATTTTAAAAAGTTCGCTGTCCAGCGTTTGATATTCCAAGATTTTGTTTATATCCATGTTTTCTCCTTTTAACTTTGCATAAAACAATTGTAGATTTATTATATCACATCATAGCATCTATTGACCAATAAAATCAATAAGTTTTTTGCTTCTGTTTGGATTTTTAAGTTTTCTAAGCGCTTTCGCTTCAATCTGGCGGATACGCTCACGAGTAACGGAGAATTCCTTTCCCACCTCTTCAAGAGTTTTAGCCTTGCCATCCATAAGCCCATAACGCTCACGGATAACCTGTTGTTCTCTTGGCGTAAGTGTGTCAATAACCGCAAGCAACTGTTCTCTTAGCAAGTTTTGAGTTGCAATTTCCATTGGATTAGAGATTTTTGTGTCTTCAATAAAATCACTCATTCTGCTGTCATCCTCTTCACCGACAGGAGTTTCAAGACTAATATGTTCCAGTGCAACTCTTTGAATTTCAACAACCTTATTTTCACTAATTCCCATCTCGTTTGCAATTTCTTCAAGCGTTGGTTCGCGAGAAAGTTTTTGCAGAAGATTTCTCACCGTTCTGTTGTAGCGATTGATGGTTTCATTCATATGCACAGGCAGACGAATTGTTCTTGCTTGGTCGGCCACAGCACGCGAAATTGCCTGTCTTATCCACCAAGTTGCATAAGTTGAAAAGTGGTATCCCTTTGTGTAATCAAATTTTTCAACTGCTTTCAAAAGTCCCATGTTGCCCTCTTGAATAAGGTCAAGAAAAGACAGCGAATTTGATGGAGCCCATTTTTTTGCCTGCGAAACAACAAGTCGCAAGTTTGCTTGGCAGAATTTAGTTTTTGCCTCTTGGTCACCTTCCAGAATGCGCTTTGCAAGTTCAACCTCTTCTTCTGGAGTAAGAAGTGGAACTTGTCCAATATCTTTAAGATACATTTTGACAGGGTCATCAACACTGCTAAATCCAGAAAAATCAAAATTCAAGTCATCGTCAAGATCGTCATCTTTTTTTCTTATAACTTGCACTTTGTTGTCTTCAAGTTCTTTAATAAAATTTTTGATTTCCTTGTCCGAAATAACTTCTTGAAATCTTAAGAGTTTGTCGTAAATGTCGCTTTCATTGATTTTTCCAGTTCTAACAGCGGCATTAAGAAGGCGTTTTTTGGCTTCTTTAAGTTCATCTATTCCCTTTGCGCTTGGTTTGCTTAAATTATATTTGTTTGACATAAAAATCCTCCATATTTTTCGTTTTCAAATTGTTTGTAACTTCTTGCAGTTTTTTCATAATTTCCAACCGCCTAGTGTTATCTTGGCAGTCTTTAAATTGTTTTGACAGTTCAATTTGACGCTCTTGCAAAATTGCACTTGCCAGAAGCCATAAACATTCTTCAAAATATCTTTTTCCATTTGCCTCTGTTTGTGAAAAATCATAGTTTATACAGTCTTTCAAAACAGGATTTTGTTCCACATCAAAATAATCGTAATATGATGAAAGCGGAATTTGTTTCAAGGCAAGGTCAAGAATCGCTTTTTCTTTCGGCATAAGAAGATAATAATCAATCTTTTCATCAACATAGTCCTTTCTGTGCATAATGGAAGAAAGAACAAACTTTACAGCACGAGTATTG
Organism: uncultured Clostridia bacterium; assembly: GCA_944349915.1. Lineage (GTDB taxonomy): Bacteria > Bacillota > Clostridia > Christensenellales > UBA1242 > Caccovivens. The sequence goes on from CALVNU010000085.1 coordinate 2,409, forward strand.
CCATTTTCACGCGAAGATAAAACCTGTTCTTCTTCATTATTTTTGGCATTTTCATTATTTGCCGTTCCCTTTTCTTTTTCAAGGTCCCGTCTTAACAGGTCAATTGGCACAGATGTCAAATCTCGCACTTTTGCAAGATAAATATCTTCTTCGCTGTAAGAATCAAGTTTTGCAAGATTTTGCAAAATTTGTTTGATAAACAAAGTCTTTTCACTGGCATCATCAAGATTAAATTTTTTCTTTTCATTTTCGATGATATAATCCATAGGTGGAAGAGCATTTTCAACAATTTCAAGAAGCCGTTCTTTACCATAGGTTTTAAGTATTTCATCGGGGTCTAGTTTTTCTGGCATCAAGGCAACTCGAACAGAAAACCCTTCTTTTCTCAAAATATCCAAACTTCTGTAAGTTGCTTTTTGTCCTGCACCATCGCCATCAAACATCAAAACAACATTTGTTGAAAGTTTTTTAAGTTCGTGAGCATTTTCTTGAGTTAACGCAGTCCCCATACACGCCACGGTGTTATTAAAGCCCGCCTTGTGCATTGCAATAACATCAATCTGCCCTTCAACAATGATAATCTCTTTCAAAAGATTTTGTTGTTTAAGTTTTTTGACAAGGTCAATGCCATAAACCACCCTTCCCTTTTTAAATAGCGCAGTTTCGGCGGTATTGATATATTTTGCAAAGTCGCTTTGACCAAGAACTCTTGCGCTAAAGCCAATGCACTCGCCAAACGAATTGCAAATAGGAAATATAAGTCGACCAGCATAGACATCATACTGGTAGCCATTTTTTTCTTGAACAACCCCCGCTTCAATCATCTCTTTCACAGAGAAGCCTTGGCTTTTAAGAAAATCAATAATTTCCTTTCTGTCAATGCTGTACCCCAGTTTAAAATCTTGCAGAGTTTTGCGGTTAAATTGGCGAAATTTTATGTATTCTTGCGCTTCTTTTGCTTGCGGAAGAAGAAGATTTTGTTGATAATGCTTCATTGTTTGGTCAAGCAAGTTTAAAAGTCTTTCTTTGTTTTTCTTTTTTTCGATAATGTTTTGCTCGCCAGTAAATTCCGGAACTTCCATGCCAGCATTTTTAGCCAAAATTTTAACAGCCTCATAAAAATCACAGGATTCATATTTCATGATAAAAGAAATCACATCACCGCTTTCCTTACAGCCAAAACAATAAAAAAGCCCTTCGTCTTCGCTAACAGAGAATGATGGTGTTTTTTCACTATGGAAAGGACAACACCCCCAAAATTTTCTGCCTTTTTTTTCAAGACGAACATAGCGTTCAATCACCGAAACAATGTTGTTTTTTTGTTTTAATTGATAGAGCCAGTCGGCTGGAAAGCCTTTATTTTGCAAAATAAATCTCCTAATCCACAAAAAAGTTATTCAATTTTATTATACTATAAATTTTTGAAAAATCCTTTTTTTATTATAAAAATAAAACAAAAAATTTTATAATAGCAAGATTTGTCATATTTTTATCTCTATTATACCCATTTTGCTGTATATTGCAAATGATTTTAAACATTTTATCAAAAATTAAAGCGTTGCGACAACAACTAAAGAAATAAGCAACCTGTTTGGCAGAATAATAATTGACAGAATAATTG
>CALVNU010000086.1 GCA_944349915.1 uncultured Clostridia bacterium
TGGTGGAATATATTTATCTTCCATTTAAAAACCTCACTTATTTTTATACAAATAGATTATAATCAATTAAAAATAAAAAGTCAACATCTTGTATACTATCTTATATATTATGTTGTATTCTAATTTTAATAAGAAAAATGTAAGTTATTTATTTCACTCACAAAATTTTTGCGTAAATACGCACTTAAAATACGAAAAGGTCACAAAAGTTTTAGCCAGTTTTATATAGTTTTAGAACACTTAATTTAACCAAATTTGTACATTTAGGTGTAAAAAAGTGTAGTAAACTAAAATCTTACTACACTAATTGATTTTTTATATCCTAAATTCGCTTATTTTATGGGTAATTTAGGAGATAGAGCGGAACTCTTGTATGCTAGAGCAGAGTTTTGGTAAGGCGACGGTCGCAGGTCCGATTCCCATCATAAGCTCCAGAATTAAAAAAGTCGCTAAAAGCCATATAAATAAATGGTTTTAGCGATTTTTTATTTTTGTTAAAATTAAAAATAAAAATGTTGCTTATTTTTTTTCTTTTGCTTGCATATTTATAGGCAAAACAAGTTCATGATTTTGGTTGAAACAAGTTATGTCTCGTTTTGATTGTTTTCGGGGCTTTGGTTTATAGTTTGTGTTGTAGTAAAAAATACAGTAGTCACTATTATCTAGCATTTCTTGATTCCTTTTTACATAATTCGCTTTACCTAATGTGTATTTTCTTTTATGTTCAAATTCTTAATCAACACAAAGCAAATTAAATTTTATTTTTCAAAAAATATTATTATAAACTTGGTAAATTGTATTAATTAAATAATTTAATTCTCTTTATTAACCATGCACTATAAAATAAAAAATCTAGTTCTTCAATGTAAAATTTCAATAAACTTTTGTAATTTTTTGATACGGCAACGACTTGTATATTAGCACAACCTTGTTTTTTAACATAATTTGTAATATGGTTAATAAGTTTCTTGCCATAGCCATTATTTCTATATAGTGAGCTTATGTAAATTTCATCAATGTAAAAAGATTTTTCTCCTCTTTTCATATAAGTTTTATCTTTTTTAACAATTTCATAACTACCAAAAGCATATCCAATTATTATTTTATTTGCCTCTACAATAAATACAACTTTATTTTTAATATCTTCTAAAGTATCTAAACAAATACCATTACAACAATCTTCCGCCAAAAACTCTTGTTGTAAAACTAAAACATTATTTAATTCATCTTCTTTGCATAATCTAATTTCCATATTACAACCTAATTTGATATAATCATTATTTATAAAATAAAAGCATATTCGACACTAATTTGATTGATATATTATTAGCAAAATTATAAAAATATATTAAATATTAATTAAATCAAATAATTATCTTAATATTATAAAGTGAACGAGAATTAATTCTTCTATGCAGTTTGATATATATAATTTTAATAGTTTATTAACTTAATTTCTATTCCTACAACTCCATACTTTAATTGTTTTTCTTTAGTGTAGTATTCTTCCATATCTTTTGGATTACTTGTTTCATTTTCTTCATAGCCTAATTGAACTTTGTTGAAATTTTGATACAACTGTTCAAAATTATCAAATCTATGCAACTTTATAACCCTACACCACATTCTCGCACCATTTTCTCTATTAATAAATACTATAATATCATTTGGTTTTATTTGGCTTCTTTTTTCGTCATACAGTCGCATTTCAATACTTTTGGTCCCCTTTTTTATACTATCAAAAGGCTTACTATTTAATTGCATTATATGTTTTTTGCAATCTTCCCAATAAATGTTTTGATTTTTAAACCATTTGTAAAGACCTTCCATATTTTCTGGTTTATGCTTAAAACCACATTTTTTATAAAACTCAATATTTCCTTTTGTTGGTAAAAGTTCCAACATAAATTCATCTCTTTCATTTACAAATGCTTGAATTTGCATGGAGATATCGTTTACGATTTGTTTTCCAATTCCTTGTTTTTGATATTCGGGTTTAACAATTACATCACACAAAAGTCCATGTGTAGCAAAATCTCCAACAACTCTTGCCATAGCAACTATTTCATCATCAATAACAGCGCATGAGATAAACATAGAATTCTTTATAGAATTTTCAATCTCTTTATCCTTTAAAATTTTCCAACCAACTGCAAAATGTAACTTTTGAAAATCTTCACATGTCATACTTCTAACAATCTTCATTCTACTCCTCCTTAATTGAATTTTATTTTAAAATTGTTTGTGTACCAATATAAGTATAATATATTATAACAGGTTTTTATAAAATCAAAAAACAAATATACAAAATGTAAACAAATTTTAAGCAATAATCTATAGACAAATTAAAGACACTTTCAAGGCAATAAAATTTGTTTTTTATAATATATTGCAAAATGATTTTTATTGCAATTTTTTGTCAAATAAGATATAATATAGCCATGAATTTTATTTTAGCGCAAATAATGGGCGGAATAGCACTTGTACTTGTTGTTATTTCTGTATTTTTAAAACAAAAAAAATATTATTTTGCCATGCAAATAGTGGCAAATTTTTTCTATGCCCTATCATTTATTTTTAATGGAGGAATTGTTGCCGGGATAAATTCTTTCATTTCCATTGTTAGAGTTTCTGTTCTCTACATATTTGAAAGAAAGCAAAAACCCGCACCTATCTATTTGATTGCAATTTTTTCTGTTCTATACATAACAGTTGGTATTATATTCTTTAAAACACCGCTTGACATAATCACTATTGTAACTCCGATTTTATTTACCATTGCAATGTGGATGAAAAATATGCAACTTGTGCGATATATGATGATTGCTCCAAATGTGCTTTTATCAATCTATGCAATTCTTTTGCAAGTCTACACCACTGCCCTTTTAGATGCTTTGGAAGTTGTTTTTATAGTTATCGCGATTGTAAAATTTCATATCCAAGAACACAGAGAGAAAAAACAGAATAACGCAAACAGTTTTTCTTGTGAAATAGAAGACAAAAATTTTTCTGGCAAAACAATTCTTGAAACAAATTATAAAAATTATTTTTTAACAATCAACTCAACCGAGACAAAAAAAGAAATTGTAATGGATAGCAAAATTGATATCCCTTTGAATGACAACAAATGTGCCACTAGTAATGCTGGCAATAACAATCAACCCGATAACTCCAACAAAGATAAGCAAGATAACAAACAAGACAAAGATAAAGTAAACGATAAAGAAAAAAATAAAAACTAAAAAACAGACAGTTTTTTGTTTTTTATTGAAAATTTGTTTAAAATTGAGACAAAAATGCTTGTTTTAAGAAAAAACAGGATAAAAAAGTGAAATTTTGTAAATACTTTTCTCGGAGGTATTTATGAAATTTAATCCTTTTGAAGAAAAACCAAAAACGCTGGAAAGTTGTCTTATGGACTTTAAAAAATTGAAGGTAAAGCCTTACAAAAAACTTGGTGCAAGCCCTTACACCAGAGTTCGTCAAATTCTTATGAACGGTACAGAATATGAATCGGTTTGGTTTGGACACCAGTTTCATCGACACTCAAGCGACAACGACTTACGCCGAACACTTGCTCTTGTTAGACGCAATGAACAGCAACAACAAAAACTAATATCTTCATTAAAACCGCTTGATGAAAACCTTTTGGAGACAACAATTGGTTATGAACAACTCGCCGTTGATTTGACAGCCTTTTTGGCACAACATGTGGATGATAAACATGTAAAATCTGCGCTCGACTTTGCTTTGCTTGAAGATTTTGACCATTTGTATAGATATGCCAACCTTCTTGAAGTTGATATGAAAGCAAAAGCGGAAGATTATGTTGGTTCTTACACAGAAATAATGCCTGCGAGGCCGACAATTGCTCACCATAGACACCCTTTTGA
>CALVNU010000087.1 GCA_944349915.1 uncultured Clostridia bacterium
TTATCAAAAAATTCTCTTCTTATGTTGAAAGCAAAAAAGGCACCGTTCTTGGAATTGATAAATGGGGTATGAGAAAACTTGCTTATCCAATCAACTTTAAAACAGAAGGTTTCTATGTTCTTATGAATGTTGAACTTGATCCTGCTGAAGTTGACCCAATGGCAAAACTCATGAACATTACAGAAGGCATTGTTAGACAAATTTTTGTTAAAAAATAATGCAATAAGGAGAAAAATATGAACAAAGTTATGTTAATTGGCAATCTCACACGAGATCCAGAACTTACAACAACAAACAGTGGCGTTTCCGTTTGCAGATTTTCTTTGGCTGTTCAAAGAAGATTTGGAAATTCTGACAACGGTCCACAAGCAGACTTCTTCAACATTGTGGTTTGGAGAGGACTTGGTGAAAACTGTCATAAATTTTTAAAGAAAGGTTCTAAATGTTGCGTTATGGGAAGACTTCAAAATTCTTCTTATGAGGCAAGTGATGGAACAAAAAGATATACAACAGATATCATTGCTGACGATGTTGAATTTTTAGGTAGCAGACCAGCAGAGGCAAGTGAAAATTCTGCTCCTGCACAGTCAAAACCTGCAAGTAAAGAAACTGTTGAACTTGAACCTATTGATGATGACAGTTTGCCATTTTAGTTATAAAAAAAGGAGATTATTATGAGCGAACAAGTTAAAACTGAAGCAGTTAAAGAAGAAAAACCAGTTGCAAAAAAATTCCGCAAACCTTCAAAGAAAAAAGTTTGTGCCTTTTGTGTTGCTGGAGAAAAATCTATCGACTATAAAGATGTTGCTAAAATTAGAAAATACATCACAGAAAAAGGAAAAATTATTCCTAGACGCCAAACAGGTGTTTGTGCTCATCACCAGAGAGAACTTTCTCTTGCAATCAAAAGAGCACGCAATATAGCGCTTCTTCCTTATGTGGGAGACTAAGCAAATAGGAGGTAAATATGAAAAAGGGTATTCATCCAGATTATCATGAAGTAACCGTAACTTGCGCTTGTGGAAACACTTTCAAAACAAGATCAAATGCTAAAGGTGATACAATGAGCATTGATATTTGCAATAAGTGCCACCCATTCTTTACAGGGAAGAAAAAGGTTGTTGACGCAAGTGGAAATGTTGAAAAATTCAACAAAAAATATGGTTTATAATAAAATTGCATTTTAGTTTGTTATTTTAAAACAAAAAAAGAATTATACTGTTTTGAAGTATAATTCTTTTTTTTATCCATTGTTACATTTTTATTAAAATCGATAAAGCGCTTTATTTAAGGTTGCCATCTTCATTTGCAAAATTTTGTTCGTAAAGTGGCATGATTGTTTCTACCGCCTTTGCAAGCATTTCAAGACTAGGCATTTCTGTTTGTGGCAATTTTTCCCAGGCCAGTTTGGCTTCTACAGCATCAGAAATTCTGCCTAACAATTCGCTGTCTTTATCAGTCACAAGTTTAAGTAGTGGATGTTGTTTATTAACTTTTGTATTAGGGGAAACAACAAGTTTTTGAGTATTTTTTGTTATACTATCTATAGAAGATGCACATGTAATAATGTCCCTTGCTTTTGTCAAGCTTGCTGTTGCCAAGTTGCTTGACGGAATGTCATATTTTGCTACAAATTTATTAAAATCTGCCAAAATCAACTGTCTTAACTTTACCAATACTTCTTCTTCAACAAGGGCTTGTTTTTCTGGTGTCAAAGAGAGGCAGAGTGATTTTTTATCTAAACTTCCTGCAAATTCTATTAATTCTAAAGAGTATTTTGGGTCTATCAAATCGGCATAGGTGCATAAATCTTTATCATATTTACTATTTTTAAAAGGTCCAATGGACATATAAGCATCAATAATATCGTCAAATAAACAAAGTCGTTCTAGAGGCTCATCTGTAGCGTCAGATGCAAAAACACCACTAATGCCATAATTTTTATCATCTAAATATATCAGATTGATAGCGTGATTTGGGGCTTTGAGTTCGACTAGAAATGTTGATTGTAATTTTGACAAATAATACCGGTATACTTTTGTTTCCAAATGGAACTCTATGCCTTTATTTTCACCATACCGTTCAAAAAAGTCCATCGGTGTGTTTTGTATCATTTGTATAGAATTATCATGAAATGCTAAATTAGAAGCGGTAGAATTTACTGCAATTACACAAGAATCAATTCCAACCATTTTTAATAGTGCTTTTAGGAAAAATGCTTTTCCCACACAACAGCCCCTGTTGTTTAACACTGTTGCATAAAAACTTCTGGATAGTTCTATTTCATTATTAGTGTCTTCATATAGCGTATACGGAACATTTTCAATAATTTTATAGCAGAGCAGATATTTTTCAAATGGAGACAAATTTCTAGTTATTCCATTTTTAGTTACTGTGAGAGATTTTATCTTTTTTGCATACTCGGCAAGTTTGATATTTATACCTAAAACTTGCTCAAGAGAATAACGAAAATACCCAAGGTCTTCAATTTGATAAGAAAGCAGGATAGTTTTAAGGGAGGAAAGGATGTTGGAACCCCCTTCTTTTTTCTCATAAAACCACATGTCTGTATGGCTTTTCAATATTGCGGTAGCATTCTGTGCGAAGGCCTTGGCTTCTTTAGGGTTCAAGACAAATTGTTCATAGCAAGCAAATTCATATTTAATTCCAGTGTCTGTTTTAAACAAACCTTCTTCAAGACATTGTTTAAGCAAAGGGCTCAAAAGTTGCTCTTTTGTAAGTTCAACAACGATTTTGTTGTCTTCCTTTGTATATTTAAGTTTTTCAAAAAATTGCTTTAACTCTTCATTATCCGTTTCCACACACTTCTCCTTTGTCTGTTTATTATAGTTTAATATACAGCTACCCAAAAGTCAAGTTTAACTTTTAAAAATGCAGGCATAATATGATAATGAATTGGCAAAAAAATATTATGCAAAAATTTGTTTTTCCTTTCAATAATGGTGTCGCAATGATTAAAGAGAAAAAATTTTCTCTTGCTTTTATTGATAATGATGGACAAAAAAGGGCGTTTTCGGGAGAGATAAAAAAATCAAAAGGTTGGGGTATTATTTTTGTGCGCGGGCTGTTGTATTTTTTTGTCGGTATTTTTTTGTATATCAAAATGCTTTTCATTGAAGACAAAAATAATGACCGACCAAAAGAACAGCAAAATGAAAGTTATATCAAAGCAAAAAACATAAGTTATTTTTCAAATTATATTCTTCTTATTGGTTTTATTTTTCTGGCGTTTTTGTTTGGGTTTGTGGTGCTAGGATTTTTAGCAAATTTTTTGGCAGACAAGTTTGTGGATGCACAAAATTATTATCTTCATAGTTTTGTTGTCGCACTTATTCGAACGACTTTTTTGTTTCTTACATTTTCTGTGTTGCGTTTTTCACCTTTTATGCTAAATTTTGTGCGTTTCAATTTGGCAGGGCAAAACATTTTGGACGGACAAAGTCAAAAAAATAGACCGCCATTAAATTTTTTAAATTTTATCTGTATTGTTTGTTTATTTTCCACTTTTATGATATCCTTAATTTGTATCAACATTTCGCTGGTTGCAAACTTTTTTATAAACTTGGCACTTCTATTTTTATCGATTGCTTTTTGTTATGAACTTTTGCTTTTGGTTTCTGTTTGCAAATGGCGAATTGTCAAAGACCTGTCATATATAACAACTTTTTTGGTGCAGGCAAAGCCAAACACAACGCAAATTGAGGTTTCAAACATGGCAAAAATTGAACTTGAACTTGGAAATCAAGATATTTATGGAGAAGATGAAATTCCGCTCTCCAGTCTTTTTGCGCAAATAGAAACAAAACTTAA
>CALVNU010000088.1 GCA_944349915.1 uncultured Clostridia bacterium
TTGCTTCTTTACAAGAGGCGCTTGGAAGACGACTTGAACGCTTAAAAGAAGGCAAACTTGAAAGTTTTAAAGAAAAGCCAGACCTAATTGTGATTGACGGTGGCAAGGGGCAACTGTCTGCAACCAAAGAAATTTTGGATAAATACAACTTTGATATCGACCTTATCTCTCTTGCAAAACGACTTGAAGAAGTTTTCCTGCCAAATTTAAGTGTGCCTATCATTCTTAAAACTGGCTCTGTGGAACTTAGACTTTTGCAACGCATTCGAGATGAAGCACATAGATTTGCCATAACCTTTCATCGTGCTTTACGAACAAAAGAGCAAACAAAAAGCGAACTTGACAATATTTCTGGCGTCGGTCCTAAAACGCGAGATTTATTGTTAAAGGTTTTTGGAAGCACCGACAAGGTGAAGGTTGCAACACAAGAAGAACTTGAAAGTGTTAAAGGATTAAACAAACCACTAGCTTACAAAATTTATTCATATTTTCATAAAAATATCAACAAAACATAATAAAAACAGCGTTTTTTGCTGTTTTTTTTGTTATTTTTACACTATTTTTACGCTTTTATAGAAGATTTTTGTTTTTTAATGTTTAACTTAATTTGAAATTTCAACTTTGAAAATTTGTTTAATTTCTTGATTTATTTTATTTTATCTGTCAAATTGTTTGGAAATTTTTTCGATGTCTATTATAATTTTTATGGAGGGTAAAATTATGAGAAAAATAAAAATGGTTCAATATGGATGTGGCAAAATGAGTGCCTACACCATGCGTTATGCAGAAGAAAAAGGCGTCAAAATTGTTGGTGCATTTGACATTAATCCAGAAATAATCGGAAAGGATATTTCTGCTGTAATTGGCGACAACAAAAAACGCAATGTCAAAATTCAATCTGTCGACAATTTTGAAAATTTTTTGCAGACTCATGAAGTCGATGTCGCAGTTGTTACAACCACAAGCATTTTTGCAGAAAACTATCCTATCTATGAAATTTGTGCTAGAAACGGAGTGAATGCAATATCCACATGTGAAGAGGCTTTCTATGCCCAAAATTCAAATCCAAAACTTGCAAAAAAACTTGATAAACTTGCCAAGTCAACAGGCTGTACCATTTGCGGAAGCGGATATCAAGATGTTTTTTGGGGAAATCTTATCTCTGTTTTGGCTGGGGCTACGCACAAAATCACCAAAATTAAAGGAAAATCTAGTTATAATGTAGAAGACTATGGAATTTCTCATGCTCAAGTTCATGGTGCCGGTCTTACCGTTAAAGAATTTGAAAAAGAAGTTGCTGCAAATGACAACATCTCAAACGATGAGCGCCAAAAACTTATCAATGCAGGCAAATTTTCTCCATCATATATGTGGAATGTAAATGGCTGGCTGGCTTCAAAACTTGGGCTACATGTTACCGAGCAAACGCAAAAATGCATACCTCAAATTGCAAAGCGCGATATTAAAAGTTCAACTTTAGGCATGACAATCAAAAAAGGAGATTGCACAGGCATGAGCGCTGTGGTTACTACCAAAACAAAAGAAGGTATTGTGATTGAAAGTCAATGCATTGGAAAAGTTTATGATACCGATGAATTTGACTGCAACGATTGGACAATAGAGGGAGAACCTAACACTAGGGTTGTTATTGAAAGACCAAGCACGGTAGAACTCACCTGCGCAACTGTTATCAACAGAATTACAGAACTGTTGTGCGCCGAACCTGGATATACCACAACCGACCAAATGTGTGAAAACTTCTATAAAGTTCAAAATTTAGACAAATATATTGAACTTGTAGATTGTGATGATGATTGTGATGGTCAATGCGGTGGCTGTCATGGACACTGCGAATAATTTTAAGTGTATGCTTACAAAGCAGTAATTTTTAAAATATAAAAAGCAGTATGGATAACAATATTTGCGATTTTATTAAAAATTTTAAAGTTTGAAAACTTTGAAAATTTGAAAAAACAATAATAAAGCAACCCCAAGCATAGAAAAATATGCAAAAACAATCAAAAAAAACAAATTGTAGGCAAAAAAACAGAAAAATTTGATAAAAAATCACCTACTTTAATAACAAAATAAGGAAATGTATATGAAAAAAGGATTTTTTATAACTTTTGAAGGCGGAGACGCTTGTGGCAAAAGCACTCAAGTTAAACTTTTTAAAGAATATGTGGCAACCAGAACAGACAAAGATAACTTTGTGTTTATTCGAGAGCCTGGCGGGACAATACTTGGCGAAAAAATACGAACCCTTCTTCTAAATTTTGAAGACGACTCCCCTGTTCCAAAAGCAGAACTCTTTCTTTATCTGGCAAGTCGTGTGCAATTGTTTGAAAAAGTTATCAAACCTGCTTTATCTGCTGGTAAAATTGTTGTTGCAGACAGATTTTACGATTCCACTATTGCCTATCAAGGTTTTGCGCGAGAGATTTTTAGTGCCAAAGAAATTTTGAAACTTCACAAATTGTTGCTTGGCAATTTTAGCCCGAATTTAACATTCTATTTAAAAATCAAGCCAGAAATTGCTTTTAAAAGAAAAAAAGCCGGTGAAAAACTGGATAGAATGGAAAAAGAAGATATCTCTTTTCATCAAAAGGTTTATGACGGATATGAGTATATCTCGAAAAAAGAGAAGAAAAGATTTGTTGTTTTAGATGCAACAAAATCTATTGAAGAAATCCACAATCAAATTATTTTAAAGGTGGAAAAATTGCTGGCAGAGTGATTTAAACAAACTTTTAATATTTTAACAATATACAAAAAAAGTGTAAGAAATTGAAATCTATAGATAGAAATCAATAAAATTCTTACACTTTTTGTTTTTTAATTAAAATTTTTATAAAAGATAACACATTTGTATTATTAAAGTGATTATTTCAAATTTGATTTTTTCTGGAACTTGCCATCTTTCTTTTGCACAACAAAGTTGCTGTCTTGATTTTCACTAAGTTCACGAACCCTTTCTAAAGCCTCAACTTTTGTTACCTTGCTATCAATCACGCGCTTTGCTCCATCTTTTTTGATTTGCCAAACTTTTTGTTCTTTTGAATAAACTACGCGATACAAAGCCTTTCTTGATTTTTCATCCTTAGCCTCGTTCTCTTTAGCAATTTCTTGCTTCTTAGGTTCAACTTTTTTTGTTTCTTTGTTAGCCACTTTAACCGTTGCCTTTTCTTCTTTTTTAGAAACTTCTTGTTTTGCAGTGCTTTGTGTTGTCTCATGTTTTTCAACTTTTTTTACTTTTTTATCTTCCTGTTTTTCTGCCTTATTTTTTTTAAACCACATAAGTTTTTCCTCCTAAACCTATTATACTATAAAACCGCACAGTTTGCAATAGTTAATTTTAAAAAGTTTTTAATTCTTTTATAACTTTTTGCTTGTCTTTACTGTTATAAACATAACTGCCACTAACCAAAATATCAACCCCAGCCTCGACCGCTTTTTGAGCAGTTTCATGATTAATTCCGCCGTCAACTTCAATTTTATATGAAAAGTTGTTTTCTTTTCTTATCTTATCAAGTTCTTCAATTTTTTTCAAACTGTCTGGTATAAATTTCTGCCCGCTAAAACCTGGCACAACGCTCATAACTAAAACAAGGTCTAGTTTGTAAAGATAAATCTTTATCTCTTTGATAGATGTGTCTGGATTGATGGCTAGTCCTGCCAAACAATTGTTTTGATGAATTTCGTCAATTGTTTTGTCAATTTTTGTTTTGTCTTTAAATGCCTCATAATGCACAGTGATTATATTGGCTCCTGCTCTAGCAAAATCTTTAACAGATTTTAAAGGC
>CALVNU010000089.1 GCA_944349915.1 uncultured Clostridia bacterium
GTTTAAGGGGCAAGTGGGAAACCGTGTGGGTTCGACTCCCACCGCTCGCACCAGAAAGGAATCATGCGTGTAAAATTAATTAATTGTGAAACTGGCAAAAATTTCTGAAAAAAATAGGGGGATTATGAAGAAACAAAAATCGCCAATGAAACTTAATACAGGTGAAGAACTATATGAATATTTAAAAGATAAAACAGAGCAAGAAATTAAAGATTATTTTGTATCGCGTGGTGCCAAAATAATAAATGGAAAAATGTTTAACAATGGCTTATATTTACTTTATAAACTAGAAAAAGAAAAAAGAGAGGTGAGCGCGAAGTCAACTGATTATGATGGTGAGGTTGATGGGCTTGAAAGATAAATAGAGTATTTGAAAATAATTAAGGCGAATATACATTCGCTTTTTTTATTTATACCGAAATTTGCATGAATGTGGGAGTCGAACCCTTGGGTTCGGTGGACAAAAATGTGATAGCATTTTAGGGGTAAGGGCTTCCACCGCTCGCACCAACCAGCCCAGGCGCTGGGCGACTGGTAATTTCAAAAATGGAACTAATTTTAAAGGCACGCACTTAATGTAAGTGTAGAAAACTTATAGTATAAAATTTTTATTCTAATTACTTCTTGATACAAAATCTGTTACAATATGATGGCAGAGTGATTATAAAAATTGGTTTGGCATAAAATTTTAAAATAGTTACGAATTAGGCAGTTTAGTCCGTTTCATCTCATGTTATGATTATTAGCCCTACTCTTTGCAAGCAATTTATCCTTTTAATAATCTCAATATTTTGTGCTACAGACAAATTATTTTTATTTTTATTTCTTTAATGTTTTTGATTTTCTTGCCATGTAAAAAAAAATATGATATAATTTTGCATTATAAGGAGAAATTTATGAGAATTGCTGACATACAAGAAGGACATGTTGAAATACAGGGGTGGATTGAAAATCTTAGAGATAAAAAAAATATGCAATTTGTAGTTATTCGCGACTTATCTGGGAAAATCCAAATAACAGTTGTTAAGAGCGAAAAACCAGAAGTGGCAGAAATCTTTTCGCACGCAACACTTGAAAGTACTGTAAAAGTTGTTGGACAGGCGGTTAAAAATGAATTTGTAAAACTTGGAGGCATGGAAATTATTCCTGATAGCGCGGAGATAACCTCTCGTGCAGAACCGCTTCCTATTGGGCCTGAAAGTTTTATTGACCAAAGATTAGATTATCGTTGGATTGACCTTCGTCAACCAAAAAATCAACTTATTTTTCAAGTTCAAACTGTTATGGCATCTGCGTTGCGTGAATTTTTGGAAGAGCGACATTTTATAGAAATCCATACTCCAAAATTGATACCAACTGCAAGCGAAAGTGGTTCCGAAGTTTTTGAAGTTAAATATTTTGATAGAAAAGCATATTTAGCACAAAGTCCGCAATTTTATAAACAGATGGCTATGGCTTCTGGTTTTGAAAGAATTTTTGAATGCGGTCCAGTGTTTAGAGCGGAAAAATCTCACACAAAAAAACATGCAACCGAATTTACAGGCTTTGATCTTGAGTTTTCATTTATCAATTCTTTTGAAGATGTTATGAAATTGGAAGAAGAAATGCTTACTCACATGCTAAAGCGTATTAAAGAGCGATATGGCAATCAAATTCAAGAGATGTTTGGCGTGGAAGTTAAAGTTCCAACATTGCCATTTCCTAGAATGAAACTTTCTGATGTCTACAGCGAACTTGAAAAGCGTTATGGTTTTACAGTTGAAGAAAGTGAGAAGGGCGACTTAACAACAGAAGCGGAAAGGTTGTGTGAAAACTTGGCACGAGATATGTTTGACCATGAGTTTTTGTTTATAACTGATTATAGTGCAGAAAAGAGAGCATTTTATCATATGCGCAAAGATGGCATTCCTCAAGGGTATGACCTTATTTGGAAAGGTGTGGAGATAACCACAGGCGCGCAAAGAGAACATAGATACGATGTGTTAAAAGCACAAGCAAAAGAAAAAGGGCTTGATAAAGATGTCGAATTTTATTTGGAATTCTTTAAATATGGCGTTCCTCCACATGGTGGGTTTGGATTGGGGCTTGACCGTATGATTATGGTTCTGCTCGGCGTTCCAACAATAAAAGAAGCGGAATTTATTTTTAGAGGTCCAGATAGGCTAAATCCTTAAACTATTAAATGTTTAAGTCTTTAAACTTTTAAAAATTTTACTTTTAAAATTTCTAAAGCAGTTTGAGTTAGAACGCATATTGAAAATACAGAATTTATTAAAAAAAGGAAAATTGATATGAAAAAGGTGGATATAAAAATTGTTCATCAAGATAAAGAAAAATTGAGTGGCAAAGAATTGGTTGTTGCTGGTTGGGTGAAAAGTAGCAGAAGTAATGGAACTTTTGGTTTTATAGACCTAAATGATGGCACATCTTTTAAAGGTTTACAAATTGTCTTTACAAAAAGCAATATTTCAAACTTTGATGTTGTAGAAAAATTAAATACAGGCTCTGCAATCATGTGTAAAGGGGTGCTTGTTCTTACTCCGGAAAATAAACAGCCATGCGAAATGCAGGCTAGTGAAATTAGTGTGATTTCGGCAACAGATAGCGAATATCCTCTTCAAAAGAAAAAGCATTCGTTAGAGTTTTTGCGTGAAATTGCCTATCTTCGACCAAGAACAAATTTGTTTAATGCTGTTTTTAGGGTAAGAAGTGAACTTTCTTTTCTTCTTCATGAATTTTTCAATAAAAATGGTTTTGTTTATGTTCATACGCCAATTATAACATCATCCGATTGCGAGGGGGGAAGCGAACTTTTTAGAGTTACAACTCAAAATATTTATGACGAAAAGAAACAATTTGACCCTAAAAAAGAATTGTTTGGGAAAAAGACTTATTTGACGCCAACCGGTCAACTTGAAGGCGAGGCTTGCGCGGCGGCGTTTGGAAAAATTTATACTTTTGGCCCAACTTTTCGTGCTGAAAACAGCAATACAACAAGACATTTGAATGAATTTTGGCACTTGGAGCCAGAAGTTTCTTTTATGGATTTGAACGGTTTGATGGACCTTGAAGAAGAAATGATGAAATATATTATATCTGGTATTATGAAAAAGTGTCCCGATGAAATGAATTTCTTTAATAGTTTTGTTGACAAGGGATTGCTTGACAGACTTAATAATGTTGTTCATAGCAAATTTGCACATATAACTTATACAGAAGCAATTGACATTTTGAAAAAGAACAATGATAAGTTTGCTTTTAAAGTTGAGTGGGGTTGTGATATTCAAACAGAGCATGAGAGATATTTGAGTGAAGAAGTTTTCAAGAAACCGGTTTTTGTTACCGATTATCCAAAAGAAATTAAGGCCTTTTATATGAAAATAAATGATGATAATAAAACGGTTAGAGGCTGTGACCTTTTATTTCCAGGTATTGGAGAAGTTACTGGTGGAAGTGAAAGAGAAACTGATTATAACAAACTGAAAGCAATTGTTGACGAAAAAGGGTTAAAAGAAGAGGATTATTGGTGGTATATGAATCTTCGCAAATTT
>CALVNU010000090.1 GCA_944349915.1 uncultured Clostridia bacterium
CCAAAGCCCAGCCCTTGTGCTTCCTACAATCAAATCAAGATGCGTAAAGCAAGAACTTGCAAAACTTTCCGAAAAAGAAATTGAAAGCGTTATAGGAAATGACAACTTGCTGGCTGTAAAACTTGCAGATGGTGGACTTGGAAGCGCCATAAGTTTAAGCAAAAAAGCCGACCTTGAAGATGTTGTAGCCCTAGCGCTTGATATCATGTGCGAAATGAAGTCAAGCAAAGAAATTCTTGGCTATTCAACAAGGCTACAAAAGTTTCAAAAAGATTTTGAACTTGTCATCAAGTGTATGCTGTTGATAATTGAAGACTTATTAAAACTAAAAACAGGCGGAAAGATTAAACTTGACATGTTTGAAGACAGACTAAAAAGGGCAAGTGAAAATTATTCTATAAAGGCGCTTGTTAAGATTAATGAAAAAATAAATGAAGAACAAAAACAGGTTTTCTATAATGTCAACCAACTTATTGCAATGGAAAACCTGTTGCTAAATATTTTGGAGGTTAAATATATATGCAAATAGAAGTTGTTAGTGCTAGATTTTATAAAGGTTTTCAAGACTACTATTTTTCACCAAATGGCTTGGACCTAAAAAATGGTGATAAAGTTATTGTAGATACAGAAAAAGGCAAGGATATTGTTACCATTGTTGGCGAAAAACAACTAATTGATGGTCAAAGTTTAAATGAACCATTAAAGAATGTTTTAAAAATTGCAAGCGAGCAAGAGATAAAAGAGGCGGAAGAAAACATGGCAAAAGCCAGCGCTCTTTTGCCAGAAGTAAAAAAGATTGTTAAAAACGAAAATCTTGACATGAAGGTTATCTCTGTTGAGAGCAACTATAATTATTCTAAACTTGTTATCAACTTTACTTCCGAAGGAAGGGTGGATTTTCGTGACCTTGTAAAAAAACTTGCAGAAAAATATAAAACAAGAATAGAACTTCGCCAAATTGGACCAAGAGATGCAACAAGACTAATGCCATGTTTGGGAGTTTGCGGAAAACAAACCTGTTGTAGCCAAGGCGTTAAGTTTAACGAGCATGTTAGCATAAAAATGGCCAAAAATCAATCTTTAAGTTTAAATCCAAACAGCATAAGTGGTCTTTGTGGAAAACTGCTTTGTTGCCTTGCTTATGAAAATCAATATTACAGCGAAACTTTAAAACTCATGCCCAAAATCAACGGCATAGTTAAAACGCCAGACGGAGAAGGCAAAGTTATCTATCTTGACCTTATCAAGAAAAAAGTTACAGTCAAATTTCAAACAGAACAGTCAACCGAAATAAAGGTTTATGATTGTGAGCAAATAAAATTCAATAAAGAGGGGTAATGTGGAGCGTATAGAAGATTTACAATGCAGAGGACTTAAGATTATTCAAGATGATGAACTTTATACATTCACATCCGACTCTGTGGTGCTGGCAAATTTTATAAAAATAAAAAAAGGAGAAATTGCAACCGAAATAGGTGCTGGCTCTGGAGTGATTTCTATTTTGCTGTCTGCAAAAATGCCAGTTGAAAAAATTTATGCGTTTGAATTGCAAACAGAAATGGCGACGCTTGCCATTAAAAATGTAAATCTCAATTCTTTGCAAAACAAAATTGAAGTCATCAATGATGATATCTCAAACTATAAAAAATATATTGAACGGGGGAAATGCTCGGTTGTTTTCTCAAATCCACCATATATGAACAGTTCAAATGAAAACGGCAACATAGTCAAAGCAATTGCCCGTCATGACAAATTTTTATCATGTGAAAAACTGTGTCAAACAGCAAGCGAAATTTTAAAAGAAAAGGGAAGATTTTATCTTTGCTATCCACCAGAAAGACTGTGCGAACTGTTCTGCCAAATGACAAGATTTAATATAGAGCCTAAAAAAATGTTTTTATCGGAAAATAATAAAAGACAAATCAAACTTTGTTTTATTGAAGGGGTAAAAGGGGGAGCGCATGGTTTAAAAATTTTACCAAATTTAGTTGTTAATGAAAAAGACGGGAGTTATCTAAAGGCCCTTCATACAAAATATTTTTAAAATTTATAGCGCCTAAAAACAGGCGCTTTTTTCACCAATAATTTTTTTTGTAAAATAATGTAAAAAATTTTAAAAAGTGTTTTGAAAAAACAAATTTATGTGTTACAATATCATTGTTTTCATAAGGAGAGAAAAATGGATGAAAATGAGATAGAAAATTATGAATTTTTGACTAAAGTGTTAATCAATATGGGCATCACTCCTGACAAACTGGGATTTGAATATTTACGATATGCCATAATTTTGGTGGCAAAAGACCCAAGTTATTTGCAAGCGGTAACCAAGAGATTGTATCCAGATGTGGCAACTCATTATGGAGTAAAAAGTCGCGATATAGAAAGGTGTATAAGGTTTGTTATAGAATTGTCATACAATTGTGGCGGATTGCTTGAAATCAACAATCTTTATGGAACGGTTGTGTATAAAAACGACTATAAGCCCACAAATAGCGAACTTATTGGGATTTTGTCAGACAAACTTATTATGAATGCAAAGCGCAAAAAGTATAAAATAATTTAGACTGTATGTAAAATTTTTGTAGTTACAAAATTTTATTATTTTTTGTAAACTTTTTTATGCTTTTAATAACGGCCGATATAATAAAGCATTTGTTTACATAAAATTTGCACAGCCACCTTTGCAGTAATAGGAGATAATAAAACATTAAAGGGAAAGTGTTTTAGTGTTTTTGTATGATAAACATGTTAGATTTATCTTTAATATTGTAATAAATAAAAATAATGAAAAATTATTAAAATTTCAATAAAAATTTTGTGTATTTTCTTTGCAATTTTAAATTATTGTGATAGACTATTCATGCGAATTACAAAGGAGAAAAAATATATGAAAAAGGTTGTTAAAAGATTTTTATGTTGTTTAATTTTACCCATTGCTTTAATGATGGTGGGATGTACAGGGTCAACCAGCAATCAAAATAGCAACACGCAGATTGAATCCCCTTCAAATATAGAAAATCAAGACAAGCCAGAAATTGGAATTCCAAATGAACCAGAGGTAGAAACCCCAGAAGAGTCTGTAACACCAGAAGAACCGGAAATAGATACCCCAGAAACTCCAGACACCGAAACCCCTGCCGAGCCAGATGTTGAAACTCCAGAAGAACCTGTAACACCAGAAGAACCGGAAATAGATACCCCAGAAACTCCAGACACCGAAACCCCTACCGAACCAGATGTTGAAACTCCGGAAGAACCTGTAACGCCAGACGAGCCGGAAATAGAAATTCCAGAAACTCCAGAGGTAGAAAACCCAGACGATTCAACTCTACCAGAAGAACCAGAGGTAGAAGCCCCAGAAGAGCCTATAACACCAAACGAGCCGGAAATAGAGATTCCAGAAGAACCGGACACCGAAATTCCTACCGAGCCAGATGTTGAAACTCCGGAAGAACCTGTAACGCCAGACGAGCCGGAAATAGAAATTCCAGAAACTCCAGAGGTAGA
>CALVNU010000091.1 GCA_944349915.1 uncultured Clostridia bacterium
AACTTTGAAAAGACCTCAGATGCAAGCACGCTTTTTCCAGAACCAGCAGCACCAAGCAAGTTGACAACAATTGTTTTCATTTACCCTCCTTATTTGCGTATTTTATACGCTTTTGTTTTTATATTAAAAAGGCTTTTTGCCTTTTAATATCAAATAAATGTGTATAACTTTGATGGCTTTTTGCCTGTGGCATTTTCCATCTTGCCAGAATCGGCGATTATTGATTTTTGAAGAAGTTGTTTTCGAAAGTTACGCCTGTCAATCGACCTGTTCAAAATGCTTTCATATGCTTTGTGAATTTCTGGCAAAGTAAAACATTTTGGAAACAAGTCCTTCAATATATCGGTATCAAAAATATTGTCTTTCAAATATTGCATCGCATCTTTCAAGATGACATCATGATCATAGCCAAGATCACAAAATTTTTCAATATCAAACCACCCTGCATCTTGTGTTTTTGACGTTTCTTTCAAAAACTTTACACGCTCGCAATCGATAACTCCAATATACCCAACAGCCAACATTCTGCAAAGTGGACTTCTTTTCGGATCGGAAAAAATATTGTGAAGCCTGAAATTGATATTCTCTATTCCCGTCTTTTCAAAAAGCTCTCTTTTCATTGCGCTCGGCGCATCTTCGTTGTTGTAGCATGCACCGCCAATCAAAATCCACTTGTCTTTGAAAGGTTGATTTTTCCTTTTTATCAAAAAGACTTTGAATTTCCCATTTTCCACAGTAAAAAGAGACAAAACAACATGTATGCCCTGATTTTTGTAAAGTGGATTAGTTAAATCCATACCTCCTCCCTTATTACATCACTATTATATATGTATTTTATACGCATTGTCAAGTAAAAGTAACCGATTTTTAAGAAATATTTATTTTTTTCAAAATATTTATTTTATCCAAGTTGTAATGTCTGACAAATTCTTGCGTGGCCTTTGAACTGGCTTTTCATTTGGCTTTCCAATGGCTAGGGCGCAATTTAACACATAATCTTTATCTTTCCAACCAATCGCCTTTGTTATTTCTTCACAAGCATAGACCGTGTCACGTATCCATAGTGTCCCAAGTCCCAATTCGCAAGAACGTAAAATCATATTTTCAACACTTCCTCCTATGGAAAGATTGTCTCCTGTGCTCCAATTGTCGTCATTTATTTGAAAAATGAGGATGAGAACTGGCGCTTGTTTGACAACCTCAGCGGTTGCAACAACTGAGTTTTTTGACTTCAACACCTTTTCCACATATTCATCATCTTCTTTTTTATGGGTATCCAACATAATTTGCCCTATCTTTTCAACAAGATCTTTCCTTAAAATTGCCACAAAATGCCAAGGCTGTCTATTTTTTGCAGAAGGCGCAAGCCTGCCACAATTTAAGATATCTTCAATCAATTTTTCGTCAATTTTGTCACTCTTAAAATTTCTTATACTTCTTCTTTGACGAATTGCCTTAACAACTCTCATTTTTACCTCCTGTTTATAGGATAACATTTTTGTTTTTTAATTCAAAGTAAAAGTAAAAAAAATTGACATAAGTGTCATAAAAATTTTATAATTATTTTAACTAAGGAGGAAATCATGAAAAAACTTGTATTTTATAAATGTGAAGTTTGTGGCAATGTTGCCCTCAAACTTGTGGACAAAGGAGTGCCAATGTTTTGCTGTGGACAAAAAATGAGTGAAATAAAACCAAACACAGTCGATGGCGCTGTTGAAAAACACAAGCCTGTTTTTTCAATCAATGGAAATGTGGTTGAAGTTAAAGTCGGTCAAGTCCCACACCCTATGAGTGAAGAGCATTATATAAGCCACATAATAGTGCAAACAACAAATGGTTTCAGTGTAAAAACTCTTCAACCTAATGACCAGCCACAAGCAACTTTCACGTTGAGTGGCAGTGAAAAAGTGGAGGCAGTTTATTCTTATTGCAATTTGCACGGCCTTTGGTCATAAGTTTTGTAAAAGGTGTCGAACGCTATATCTCTGCGTTCGTAATGCAAAAAGCCTACTTTTGTAAAAATTGTCGATAAGAATCGCAAACAAAAAACTCGCAGTGACTGCGAGTTTTTTTTATTGTATTGCATCTTCTTTGTATTTCTTGTTGGTATATTGCCAGTTGCTGTCCTTTGTTTTTGCATATTCACAATAATTTTTTGCAGCAAATTCATACTTTTCTGCCGTTGGTTTGTGCTCAAATGACCTTAAACACTCAATATCTTTTATGTCACGCAAAACAGCAATTCTTCTATCTGTCATTTCTCTTTTCTTTGATCCTTTTGGGAATTGATTATATGCTTCTGCATTATCTATAAGAAGACAATTTCCTGCAACACGAACATATTCATCTAAACTATCGGCAAAATGTCCTTGCGCTACTGTTTTTAAGTCTACATAATTTGAAACAAGCGATGCAAATTGTTTGTTTGCCATTGCAATTTCTTCGTCTGTTGCAGATCCTTCTTGTGCTTTAAGCAAAATATTTACAACATTATCTGTATTCTTAAAAAATCTTTCAAACATTGATTCTCCAAACTTTGCCTTTTCATTTGATTGAATATCCCAATCAATTCTAATTATTCCCTTGTCAACGTATTTCATTATCTCCTCCCTGTGCATATATTTTATTATACAATAATTTTCTGTAAAGTCAATATCTCTTTCAAAAGAAAGGCTTTTATTTTCAAATACTTTTCCACTTTTTAACACTTTGCAAATCCTTTGAATAAACTGAGAATGGCGGCTAGGAGAAAAACAAATGATACCAACCATGCTGGATGGACACTTGCTGTTGTTTATTCAAATCAGGCATTGCCATTCCAAAATCTAAATCTGTGGGCTGGTGGTGAGGTGGTTTCACCTGCCGTTGGCGTCACGAACATCACTTTGACAGGATACCAAACCCCTAATGTTCCTGTTCCAAGCGGCAAACTTTTCGTTTCAGCACAGGAAGTTTGCCACTGACAAACACACTGTTCACAGAGACAATACCAGCAGGGACTTCCTTTGTAAACGGAAGCGTGTTTGTCGGCGGAGTAAATTTCCCTGCCTACAATCCACAAGTTGGTTTCACCGTTGGTAGCTTTTCCACCTTGTTGCCCACATGAAGAGTGTGCCTGTCATCAATTGTTCTGCATCTGCCCTTGTGCAAGATCATGGCTTCGATGGTGCAGATTTAGATGCTGGTAAAACAAAAAAACTTCTGAGCATGCTCAGAAGTTTTTTTAATTTGAATATTTCTTTCTGCTGTTTTCAATCATTTTGACAAGATTTGATATAACTTTGTTTTTGTTAAGCCACCAATCTCTGCTCCAAACTCTTGCAATCTTCCATCCACGAGATTGCAAAAATTTTGTGCGATAAACATCACGTTCCAGCACCGAATCACTGCTTTGATAAGCGGTATAGTCACATTCAATTCCAAG
>CALVNU010000092.1 GCA_944349915.1 uncultured Clostridia bacterium
TTTGGCTTGAAAGATGTTTTAAAGCGCATCAAAATGATGACCAAATGCTTTTTCCTATCATTCAAGGCAATTTGTTTAAAGATTTGAGGGAACAGTGCATTAAAGATTGTCTGCCTTATGCCAAATGTGGTATTGCTATTGGGGGACTTTCTGTTGGAGAAGAAAAGAGCGTGATGTATGATATTCTTGATTTTATGCAACCGCTTTTGCCACAAAATATGCCGAGATATCTAATGGGCGTTGGCTCGCCCGATTGTCTTGTGGAAGGTTTTGCAAGAGGTATTGACATGATGGACTGCGTTCTTCCAACGCGTATCGCAAGAAACGGAACGGCGTTTACAAAAAAAGGGAAACTTGTTGTCAAAAACGCGATTTATAAAGATGATTTTTCACCACTTGAAGAAGGTTGCAGTTGTTATACTTGCAAAAATTACACCAGAGCATATATTCGACATCTTATCAATGCTGGCGAGATGTTGGGAGCGGAACTATTGTCAATTCATAATTTACATGTATTGCTAGATTTGGCTCAACAATGTCGTGAAGCGATTTTGGGTGATTATTTTTATGATTTTAAAAATGATTTTTTGGCGCATTATGACATTTCAAAATCAACTTTTTAAAAATTTTAAAAATTTGTATGTTATTTTAATGCAATATGTATTGACCAAACATGATTATTGTGCTATAATCTACCAGTAACATATATTATCGGAGGCCGAACTTGCTTGCAAGGGTGAGGCCGATGTTTATTCAAACTTGTGATGTTGTGCGACAGCATAGAAAATTCGAAAGAATTTTAAAAATTTTAAGTCAATAAAATTTTAGCATCACATGGTTATATTATCGGAGGCCGAACTTGCTTGCAAGGGTGAGGCCGATGTTTATTCAATTAGTTTGATTTTGATAATATAAAGTTTATTAAAATTTATTAAGATAAGGAGAAAAAATGAAAAAAAAGTATTTAAATTTTTTAAGCGCATTAGATGACTTTGCAGTTAGTGTTTCACAATTCCTAAACGCATTTATGTCGAGTTACATAGGCAAAGTTGATGTTGCCGAAAAAAATATGAGCAAGTTGAGAGAAGCAGTTTTGAAAAGCGATGACCTTAAAGCGCGCATTATTTATAGTTTAAAAGAGTTGCAAACATATATTACGGGCTACAAAAAAAATTATAACAAAGGGGACCCGTCTGCAAGTGCGAATTATTTAGAGGCACTAGAAGCTTCTTTATTTGACTATATAAAATACTTGTATCAATATGAACAGCGCTATTTATCTGGGAAGAGGCTTGGACTGTCTGAAGAAAAGGAACTATTTTATGATGAATTGAGGAAAACTATAGATTTTCAAGAAATGGTTTCACAAAGAGTTATCCCTTTCAAAATGAATTTGAAAGAATTGTTGCAACTTGGAATAAAAGATTTTAAAGATTTAGGATCTAATTCAATTGTTAGTGATATAGAAAGTATTTTAAAAGATGCTAATAGTTTAAGTCTTACAGAGAAGGCGACCAAAATAAATAAGTTAATTAAAAAAATGCGTGGCTATATAATTGAACTTAAAGCATTGGCGAAAATCAATCCAGATAATAGTGCAGAATGGCGGGATTCTTTTAAAAAGATTGAAGACTATGTTTTGTCCACTTATATTGACCCACTAACAATATATTTAATGAATTTGCTTAAAAATGATTGGAATGGAGAGGCTCCAGAGAAGAAAATTACTTTGGAACCATGGCAAAAGACTCTTGCTCCTATAGACCTTAAAGAAATTCGAGAACTGGAAAAAAGATATAGAAACTTTATCAACTTTTTAAAACAAAACGGAATCGACACACAAGACTTATCAAATGGTGATTATGATGACGGACCTAGTTTATAATTAATTGTTACAATAGTAAAACTTTGCTTTGAAAAATAGTGTCAACTATGTGATGTAAAAATTTTATTAACATAAAATTTTTAAAATTCTTACGAATTTTTATGCTATCACATTGCATCACTTGTTTGAATAAACATGGGGGCAATCAAATGTGGCTTGCTCGTTTAACTCAACTTTAGATAAGTAAAGTTTTATAAAAAGACAAAATTTTTACTATCAAAGTTAAAGCAAAATGCAGTAACAAACTATGTATTATTAAAATAATTTTAAAATTATAATTATTATTAAAGCATAACTATTGTTATGCTTTTTTAGATTCATAGTGGTTATAAAAATGCCAGCGTTGGCTTTTATGTTTCAAAATTCTAGAGGAAGGTTGATGGATGTTTTAATGCTTTCAAAGTGGTTATAAAAATGTGGTGCTTTTACTGTTTGTAACTCAAGTTTTTTATGATGAGTTGATTTTTTAGATTATTCATCCTTGATATTGTCTTGAGGTAATTTTTATTTTATGTTAATTTTTGATTTTGCAAAATTGTAAACTTTGTTTTTGCAATACAGGCTTATTTTGCAATGGTTTGTTTGATTAGGTAAATAAAAATAGCAAAAAAATTAATCAAATTAAAAGTCAAAAGGTATATTCTTGATAAATTTGGCCAAATTGGTACAAATTTATTTGACTAAACCGCTTTTATTATTTATAATTATTATAGGTGTTTTAATGATTTAAGTTGTCATCAACTTAATTGAGATATATTTATGGCATTACTATTGTTGATGTCAACAAAAAATTTTTAAGATATACCGAATTTTTATTAAAGGGGATTGAAATATGTACAACAGTGTGAGCATGCTTTGCGACGCTGTTGCTACCGCAGGTGCCGTTGCCGGAGTATGCGCATTTTTGGTAGGCGCGTTAATCGGTTTTTTTGTGTATAAATTTGTAGTTAGCAAAAAAATAAGCAAAAACAAATCTAATGCATTGAAGATTATTGAAGATGCATATGCGGAAGCAAAAAGCGTTAAAAAAGAGTCTATTTTAGAGGCAAAAGAAGAGGCACAAAAAATTCGCGATGAAGCAAATAACGAGGCTAAAGAGCGAAGAGGTGAACTTCAAAAACAAGAGGAAAGACTTGACCAACGAGAAGAATATATCACAAAGAAAGAGCAACTTCTTGACAGCAAATCTGACCAAATAGAAAGCGAAAAACAAAAACTTGAAAATGAAAAATTGAAACTCAATGAGAAACTCGAAGAACAGGAACAAATCAAGGTGCAGATGCTTGAAAGACTTGAAAAAATTTCGGGGTTATCAAAAAAAGAGGCTAAAGATATCTTGATTGAAAGTATTACCGACGAGGCTAAAAAAGACGCGGGAACGCTTGTTAAAAAGATTGAGGATGAGGCAAGAGAGAACGCAGAAAACAACGCAAAAGAGATTATTGTTTCGGCAATTCAAAGATGTGCAACAGACCTTACAAGTGAAATGACAGTTACTTCTGTGGCTTTGCCTAACGATGAAATGAAGGG
>CALVNU010000093.1 GCA_944349915.1 uncultured Clostridia bacterium
GGCAGGGTTGAGAGTCCGTACAAAATAACAGTGAAAGCAGTTGACAGATTTGGTTATCCATTTACATTGACAGGTGAGAAGTGGCTTGCAAGATGCATTTGTCATGAAGTTGACCACTTGAATGGCGTTTTGTTTATAGACAAAACTTTGGATAAAGAAAAGTATCTTAAACAGGGCGGGAAAATATGAAAATTTTGTTTTTGGGCTCCTCTCATTTTTCAAAAATAGTGCTTGAAGAGATGCTTAATTGCAATTTGAATGTTTGCGCAGTGGTAACAACTCCCGATAAAGAAATGGGAAGGGGGCATAAAGTTCAAGCAAATGAGGTTAAACTTTTTGCAGAAGAAAAAGGTCTGCAAGTTTTTTGCACTAATAAAATAAAAAATGATACAGAAAAAATAAAAAAAATTGATTATGATATATCTGTGGTTGCTTCGTTTGGACAAATTTTGCCTAAAGATTTTTTGGAAGACAGGTTGTGTCTTAATGTCCATCCATCAATCCTTCCAAAGTATCGCGGTCCTTCACCTATTCAAAACACAATTTTAAACGGAGATAAAACCACTGCGGTAACAATTATGAAAGTTGGACAAAGGGTTGATTCTGGAGATATTGCGTTGCAAGAGGAAGTTCGCCTTTTGGGAGATGAATATTACTGCGATTTGGAAACTAAGCTGGCTTTAGTTGGCGCAAGGCTTATTGCAAAAGCGGTAAATATGCTTGAGGACAACGCCCTCACATTTTCCCCACAAAATGAAAGAGAAGCCACTTATGTTAAAAAGTTTGAAAAACAAGACGGATTGCTAGATTTTTCGCAAACCAAAGAAGATTTGTATAATAAAACTAGGGCCTTAAGTGAAACCTTGGGAGTATATTTTTTCTTTAAAAAGCAAAAAATCAAAGTATTTAAGTTGCTACCAAACAATCAAACATTGACAGAATTTCAAATTGCAAATGATAAAAAACATTTTTTGATTGGGTGCAAAAATGGCTCGGTAGAAATTTTATCTTTGCTTTCTCCATCTGGGAAAAAACAATCTGGCGCAGATTTTTTGAATGGATTTAAACCGCAGGGAGAGTTTGTCGATGAAGTTCATTGAATATGGCGAAAGTGAAGTTTGTCAAGAAATTGAAAATATGGGTTTGCCAAAATTTCGTGGCAAACAGATTTTTGATGCCATGGTAAATGGTTTAAATTTAGATGAAATAACTGTATTTTCACAAGATTTTAAGCAGAAAATTGCATCATTTTATCCTAAAAACAAGATTTATCAAAAATTCGTTTCAAAAGATGGCACAAAAAAATACCTTATTCAATTTGAAGATGGCGCTATTTGTGAATGTGTTTTGATGAGTTATAAATATGGCAACACCCTCTGCTTGTCCACGCAAATTGGGTGCAGAATGGGTTGTAAGTTTTGCGCGTCAACCTTAAACGGACTTGAAAGAAATTTGACCGCTGGCGAAATGTTAGATGAAATTTATCTTATCAATCGCGACAATGGTGGGTCTAGAAAAAACAGGGTCATCACAAATCTGGTGCTAATGGGTAGCGGTGAGCCTCTTGATAATTTTGATAATGTTTGCAGGTTTTTGGAGATGATTTCTTCAACCGAGAGCCTAAATATAAGCATGAGGAATATTTCTCTTTCAACCTGTGGGCTTGTGGATAGAATAATAGAACTTGCTAATAAAAATTATGGCATATCATTGACAATATCGCTCCACGCAACAACAGATGAAGAGCGCAAAAAAATTATGCCTATTGCAAACAAGTGGTCTATAAATGAAATTTTGCAAGCCTGCGATTATTATTTTGCAAAAACTGGCAGAAGATTTTACATAGAATACACTTTGGTTAAAGGCATCAACGACAGTGACTTGGATGCAAAACGGCTTGCCGAATTATTAAAGGGCAAAACATGCCATGTAAATTTGATTATGTTAAATCCAGTTGCAGAAAGAAATTTGCACTCTACAGCACGCAAAAACGCGGAAGAATTTTGTAAAAAACTCATTTCTTTTGGGGTGTCGGCAACGATAAGAAGAAGCATGGGACAGGATATTTCGGGGGCTTGCGGTCAACTTCGAAATAAATTTGTAAGGAAGAAGGTATGAAAGGACTGGTTATCAAAAAAAACGCCAATCTTTTCTCTGTTGAAGAAGAATTGACAGGGAATGTTTTTTTGCTCCACGCAAGTGGCAAAACACAAGATGGGGGAGTTTATGTTGGTGATAAAGTTGAGTTTGATAAGTCAATCACTTCTGTTTGTAAAAGAAAAAATTTGATTATCAGACCGCCACTTGCCAACCTTGACAAACTGTTTATAGTTATTGCGCCAGTGCCAAAGCCAGACTTATTGCTGGTGGATAAAATGATTGTTTACTGTTTTGTTAACGGTATAACTCCAATTTTGGTTGTAAATAAACAAGATTTGACAACAGAAACATTTGTCAAAACAATCAAAAATATATATAATAAAGTTGTTGAGGTTGTATTTGTTAGTGCAAAGGAGAAAGAAGCCACAGAAGTTCAAAATAAAATTTTTGGCATTTGTGCATTTGCAGGGCAGAGTGCGGTTGGGAAATCTTCTTTAATAAACTGCTTGTTTGAGAAAAATTTGGTAGAGGTCGGGCAACTGTCAAAAAAAATAGATAGAGGAAAACAAACAACAAGAATGGTACAACTTTTTAAGTATAACAAAGGTTATATTTCAGACACTGCTGGGTTTTCAATGTTGTCGCTTGCTTTTGTAACCCAACTAGAACCGCGAGAACTTGCCTCATATTACCCAGATTTTTTAGAGGCTAGGGCAAACTGTAAATATCGTTCTTGTTTGCATGAAGACGGTGATTGCGGAGTTATCAAAGATGTAAAGTCGGGCAAAATCACCCAAGAGCGATATCTAAATTATTTAAAGATTTTGCAAGAACTTAAAAACAGAAAAAAATATTAACCTAAATCACTCTAAATTTAATTACTTGACAACCAATTTTACAACATATAAAAAATTCTTTTCAAAGCGCGCAAAATGCTAAAATAAAAACTGGACCAAATGTATAAAACAAGTGAAAAACTGGACAAGCAAATATAAATTTACAAAAGCGCGAAAAATAACAAAATAATGCAAAAAAATTGATGAATTTGATAAATCAATGTTAATAAATAGCAATCAAACAAAATTAAAAGAGGTGAAAAATGAAAAAGAACATTTTATTATCAGTTTCAACGGACCCAATTGAAGATTATCAATCTATAGTTAATTATGCAAAAGAGATGCAAGGGAAGGCAGACTTTTTGCACTGCGATGTTATGGATGGTGTGTTTGTTGAGCGCAAAACAATTTCAGCACAACTTGTAAGCAATGTAAATTCAAACAGTTCCATTATGCTTGATGTTCAC
>CALVNU010000094.1 GCA_944349915.1 uncultured Clostridia bacterium
CTACAAACTGTTTGTCAACAAGCAGACTGCTCAAGGCAGAGTGTGGACACGCAAGTGTGCATTGACCGCATTGAATACAGTTTTCTTTGATATATTTTGGCAAATTTAAAGCAATTCCGCGCTTTTCATATTGACTTGTGTCAAGCGGTGCAGAGCCATCACGATTAAACATGCTTACAGGCAGGCTGTCGCCTTCAAGTCTTTCTATTTTTGCCATAACTTTGTTGTAAAAATCGTTCCCGTCCGTAAAAGTTGTTGCTTTTTTACCGCTAAAAGTGGAATAGTCAACTTCTTCAATCTGTCCAAAAACTTTTTTGATAGCATTTATATTGTTTTGCACAACAATATTTCCTTTAATTGAAAAGGTTGAATTGATTTCTTTTGTTATTTCTTGCTCCACTTTATTTTTAGCCATCAAATTACAAGATAAAAAGAGTGCAGTTTCCATAATCATGTTGATTTTGTTATTAAGTCCATTTTCTTTTGCAATTTTTTGAGCATTAATAACAAAAAGTTTTGCATTTTTTTCTTTTAATTTGCAAATATAACTCTCTGGCAAAACCTTATCAAGTTCTGCACCAGAAAAAATAGAATTGATAAGCACTGTTCCGCCTTGCTTTAAACCTTTAAGGCAATCGTAACGGTGAACAAAAGAAAAGTTGTTTATTGCAATCACATTAGCGCTGTTTAAAAGATATGCAGACTTTATAGGAGATGAAGAAATTCTAATATGGCTTTGCGTTAAACTTCCAGATTTTTTTGAATCATATTCAAAATATCCTTGAACAAATTTGTTGCTGTTGTTGCCTAAAATTTTGATTATTGATTTGCTTGCCGACACAGAACCGTCCGAACCAAGCCCAAACACCTTGATGTTAAAAGAATTCTCTTCTTTTTCTTTATCTTCAAGCACAAGAGATGAGTGATTTACATCATCATTTATTCCAACGGTAAAGTTGTTTTTCATTTTTCCGTTCATATTTTGAAAAATTGCATCAACGCAGGCAGGAGAAAACTCTTTGCCACCAAGCCCGTATACGCCAGACAAGATTTTTAAATTTTTATTTTCAAGGCAGGCAATAACATCAAGAGCAAGCGGTGGAGTGCTTCCGCTTTCAAAAGTTCTGTCAAGCACTGTAACAATTTCTGCCGTTTTAGGCAATGTCAACAAAAACTCTTCCGATAAAAACGGGCGATACAAAACAACTTTGATAAGTCCAATTTTTTCATCTTTGTAGTTATCAATGTATTCTTCAATTGTTTGGCAGGCAGAGCCCATTGCAACCACAATGTGCTTTGCATTTTTGTTGCCATAATATTCAAAGGCAGAATACGAGCGGTGAGTGATTGAAAACAATTGTTTAAAAATTTCTTTTAAATTTTGTCCCGCCTGTTTATACAAAATTTCACGCGCCATTCTGTTTTGAAAGAAAGTGTCTGGATTTTGTGCCGTTCCAAATTGCCTGTTTAAAGAGCGATTTTGAAAATTTTGAATATCATCTTTTGTTAACTCTTCTATTTCTTTATCTTCAAAAACTTCAATTTTTTGAAGTTCATGAGAAGTGCGAAATCCGTCCATAAAATGTAGCACCGGCAAACTTGAGCGAAGTGCAAGCATATGTGATGCAAGGGTTAGGTCATGCGTTGACTGGACACTATCGCTTGCCATTATTATTACACCGCTTGAACGGACTGCCATAACATCGCTGTGGTCGCCAAAAATTGATAGGGCATGAGAGGCAATCGTTCTAGCACTAACATGGATTACGGCAGGCAAATTTTCTCCAGCAAGTTTATAAAGATTTGGAAGCATTAACAGCAGTCCTTGTGAAGATGTAAATGTTGTTGCCAAGGCGTTTGACAAAATTGCGCCATGAAGCGTTCCGCTTACTCCACCTTCGGATTGCATTTCTATCACTTGAACATTTTGCGCTAAAATATTCTTTTCATTTTTCGCGTTTAAAGAAGAAACCATCTCTGCCATTGGAGTTGATGGAGTGATAGGATAAATAGGAATAATTTGACTTAACTTATATGCAATCGTTGCGCAAGAGCCAGCGCCATCTAAAATTTTTTTCTTCATATATACCTCAAAATAAGTATATATTTTTGACCTAAAAAAGTCAAATAATATAATATTAATGTTATTATCAAACTTTCAAAATTTGTCAAATTTGGGTTTCAAGTTTGCCACAAAAAGAATTTCTTTTTGTGCTAAAAAAATTTTAGCAAAGGCAATATATTTTTGTATTAATAAAACTTTGAAAAATAAACATCTTTAAAAATATTTAATTTTTTTCAATTTTTGCAAAAAAAATATCAAAATTTAATAAAATTTTATTAATTTTAAAGCATTTTTTGATAAAAAGCATTTTTATTTGCATTGAGCGAGCAAATTTTATATAATAAAAATATGAAAAGAATTTTACTAAAAATTGCTTATGATGGCACAAACTTTCATGGCTGGCAAAAGCAGGAGGGAGTGCGCTCTGTGCAAGGAGAAATTGAACAGGCTGTTGTTAGGGCATTCAAAATGCCTTGCAACCTTTTTGCAAGCGGAAGAACAGATGCAGGAGTTCACGCCTATGAGCAAGTTGCACATTTTGATATTGATGATGTTGTTCCAACAACAAAAATCAAAGTTGTTTTAAACAGAATTTTGCCACCAGACATTCAAATATTGTCTGCAAAAAGAGTGGCAGATGATTTTCATGCCAGATTTAATGCAAAAAAGAAAACTTATGTTTACAAAATCTTGCTGGGCAAAAGAAATGTTTTTCAAGCAAACAGAATGGCTTTTGTCGAAAAGGTGGATATTGAAAAAATGAAAGAATGTTCCTTGCTTTTGCAAGGCAAACATAATTTTAGAGCATTTTGTAGTTCTTCCACTTCATCAAAAGATTTTGTTCGAACAGTTCACGAAATAAAAATAAAAAAATCACATAATAGGCTTGATATTGAAGTTACAGGCAATGGATTTTTGATGAATATGGTGCGTATTTTGGTTGGCACAATGGTTGATTATTCATTAGGAAAAATTGACAAAGAGGATATTATCAAGGCTTTTGAAAATAAAGACCGCTCTCTAACAGGCAGAACAATGCCTCCACAAGGGCTATATCTTAAAAAAGTTTTTTATTAAAGCCTTTGTTTACTTGCTAAAATTGATTTGTTGTGATAAAATCTTGCATGAAAAAGGAAGTATTTATGATTAGCGATAGACAACTTAAAGAAAAATGGTTTAAATTTTTTGAAAAACATGGATTTAAAAAAATAGAAGGATTTTCTATTATTCCAGAAATCGATCCAACTGTGCTTTTTACAACAGGAGGCATGCATCC
>CALVNU010000095.1 GCA_944349915.1 uncultured Clostridia bacterium
ATGAAATTGAAAAGGCTCACCCAGATATTTTTAATGCTCTTTTGCAAATTCTTGATGACGGCAGACTTACAGACGGACAGGGCAGAACGGTTTCGTTTAAAAACACGATTATCATTATGACCAGCAACCTTGGTGCAAATGAAGTTAGGGAACATCGCCGAAATCTTGGATTTGGTGGTGAGGAAAATGAAGAAATCGACAGCAAAAAGATTTATCTAGATGCTTTAAAACACAAATTCAAACCAGAATTTATAAACAGAATAGATGTTATTTGTGTTTTCCAACCGCTTACACACGATGACCTTGTAAAAATTGCCAAGATATTGATTTCAAACATCAATAAACGCTTAAAAGAGAAAAATCTGTCACTTAAAATCACAGAAGATGCTCTTGACTATGTTGTTGAAAAAGGTTCGAACACAGAATATGGCGCAAGACCGCTAAAGAGATTTATTCAACAAGAAATTGAAGATAATATTGCCGAAATGATTTTGATGGGCAAACTTAAAAATGAAGGCACAATCATTATTGATGTTAAAGATGACCAGTTGTCCTTTGAAAATGAATAATATAAATTTGAATAAGTTTAAA
Source organism: uncultured Clostridia bacterium (assembly GCA_944349915.1). Classification (GTDB taxonomy): domain Bacteria; phylum Bacillota; class Clostridia; order Christensenellales; family UBA1242; genus Caccovivens. The sequence continues at coordinate 592 of CALVNU010000095.1, forward strand.
ATTGCATAATTTATTGCCAAAGTTTGTAAAACATGCATAAAAAAATATAAAAACTTGCAAAAATTGTTTTGAAAAAATCAAAGCATTTGATACAATAAACTTGAAGGAGGCAAGATATGAAAATTGATATTTTAGAAAGAGGCGGATACAAAGCCACAAAAAGAATAAAAACCATTATAGAGGACAAACTTGCAAAACTTGACAAGTATTTTGATGACGACCCAAGCGCAAAAGTTGTGCTTTACAAAGTTGCAAAACAAGACAAACTTGAAATCACAATTTCAAGCAAAGGACTTCTTTTTAGATGTGAAGTTATTAGCGATAATATGTACAACAACATAGACTATGCTCTTCCAAAACTTGAAAAACAAATTGTTCGCAACAATGAGAAGAAAAAGGATAAGAAGAAGGGCAAGGTTGTTGAAGCTTTTCCATTTGAATATTTGCAAGAAGAGCCAGAAGAACTTCCTGCAATTTATAAGACAAAGACATTTGACCTTGACCCAATGCCTATAGATGAGGCTAGATTTGCTATCGAAAGGTTGGGACATGACTTTTATGCATTTTTGAATGCAGAGAGTGGTCGAGTAAACATTATTTATCGCAGAAAAGATGGAAAGTTTGGACTTATTGACCTTAAATATTAAAAATAAGAAAGACAAAAAACTAAATAAAAAAACAAAAAACCAGAGATTGAGAATTTTCGCTCTGGTTTTTTTGTTTTGTAGGGGATTATCAAGTCTATCTCTAATTGAAGATTGACAATTTTGTCCAAATATGCTATCCTTTTTACAAGGAGAAAATATGAAATTATATCATGTTTCAAAAATTCCAAATCTTACAGTATTGCAACCACATGTGTCAACACATGGAAAAGCATATGTCTATGCAACTCCAAATGTAGAGTTTTCACTGTTTTTTGGTGGGAATATGAGTTTCGGAGATTTTGATGGAATATATGGAGTGGATAATAATATTGCATATTTTTATGAAGCCTACAAGGGCGCACTAAAAAGAAGATTTGATAATGCAGTTTGCTATATTTACGAAGTTGACCCGTCAACTTTTATTGAAGGGAAAACCACTTTTAATGGAGAACTTGTTAGTGAGAAACCTGTCAAAATTTTAAATTGTAAAAAGATTGAAAGTATTTATAACATTTTATTGGAATTAAATAATCAATCTAAAATAATATTACATTTTTATCAAGATAGCGAAGAATACAAAAATATCATAGATGCGCACATAGCAGATAGAATTGTACGGTTTAATGTTTTAAATCACAAAAATGATATTATTTATAAATTTTGTAAAGAGCATTTTCCAGAAATTTTAGCGCGCTTGGAAGAAGAAAATGATTCAATAAATAAAATTATTAAATAACAAGATAAAAACCAAAAAACCAGAGATTGAGAATTTTCGCTCTGGTTTTTTTTGTTTTGTAGGGGATGGCAATAGAAAAAGTCTGTATTTTTTTATCTTATCTTATCTTATCTTATCTTATCTTATATCTTTTTATTATTTTTTCTTATCTTATGTTCTTTTATAGTTTTCAATTTTTTAGTTTCTCGTTTTGTATCAACACTGCAACAAGTTTAGAAAAACTTCTCAAATTAATCACAAAAAAAGTGGCAGAACTGCCACCTTCTGTTTTTGCTCTGCCTTAGTTTGCTTTTTTAAGGTCATCAAGCATTTTTGCATAGTGCGCTTTTTTTCTGTCTGCGCTGTTTTTATGGATAACATTATCACTTGCTGCTTTGTCAAGCAAAGACACAACATCTTTGTAAGCAACTTCTGCCACAGCAATGTCTTTATTTTCAACAGCAACCTTAAATTTCTTTGCATAAGTTGCAATTTTTGACTTAACAGATTTGTTTTGAAGTGTTTTCTTTTCAATAATTTTTACTCTTTTTTCTGCAGATTTAATATTTGGCATGATTTTCTCCTTTAAAATGTCTATATAAATATAACACAAACTTTTTATAAAATCAAGCAAAAATAAATATTTTTTTTAAAATAAAGCAAAATAATTTTATGATTGACCTTATTGATGAATGTTCTTACGACTTTGAAAGGCTTGGTTATAAAAAAGTTAAAGCCAAAAAATATGATATTGACCTTCTTTCTCTCCATGTTGACAACGACAAGCAAAGCAGGGAAACAGGATTTGACAAGGGCGATTATTTTATTGTCAATGCACCTATTTTAAAGTTACTTTCTAGCAGTCAATGTATTGCATACATTTCTTCACTTTTAAACCAAAGGCTTTCTTACATGATAAAAAAAATAAAAATAAAGAAATCAAAAATTTTGCTTGTTGGGCTTGGCAATCCAGAAATTTGGGCAGACAGGCTTGGCGTGGAAGTCTGTCGACAGTTTGACATAACAGGTGAGGACAATATCAAAAAATTTTGTCCGAATGTATACTTTGAAACAGGGCTTGCAACTTTTGATGTTGTCAAAGCACTTGTAACGCAGTTTGAAATCTCTTTTGTGATTGTTATTGATGCGCTTTGTACAAACCAAATTTCTCGTTTGGGCTGTTCTATACAACTTACAACAACGGGCATGACGCCAGGAAGTGGAGTTATATATGGCAATAAAAAAATTTGCCAGCAAAATCTTGATATTCCATGTTTTTCAATAGGTGTTCCATTTATGATTAACGCTCGCTCTTTTGGAGAAGAAGACATTTTGCTTGCGCCAAAAGATGTAAA
>CALVNU010000096.1 GCA_944349915.1 uncultured Clostridia bacterium
ACTTTGCGCAAATTGAAGAAATGTTGTTATGAATAAACTTTGCAAGTTCAAAGTTTTCTGTTTTAAGATTAAGCGATAATTCCCACATACAGACCCCTTACAAACAATATTCTATGCAAGGAAAGAAAAAATACTCAAAAAAAAGATAGTTTTGCCGTAAATAATTTGACAAAAAAAATAAAATAATTAATAATAGATATAGAATGAAAGGTGAAAAAATGAAAAAAAGTTTAAAAGTTTTGTTAAGTGCACTTTTTCTTGCGCCTATGATTTTTCTTGCCTCATGTGGAATTACTCAATACTACACAATCACAACAATTTCTTCCAGCGAGTCGTCTATTGGACAGGCTTCTGGAGGAAGCGATGTTGCTAAGGCTCAAGGAACTGCAGTAACACTTACTGCCACCGAACTAAAACCAAACACAAACCCATTTATATGTTGGATTAAGAATAACAACAAAATTGTTTCCTTTGACAAACAATACGCCCTAACATATTCGGCAGAAACAGAAGGCAACTATACTGCTCTTTTTGAAAAAACAGAATTAAGTTCCATGAGATATGCCACCATAACCGACATAACAGTAACAGACCAAAGCGGAACAAACTTGAATGGAAATATTCAAATTCAATATTCTTACACAACATCGTCATCTGTTTGGCACACCCTTGAAAACACAGCAGTTGAAAATGGAATAGCCACAACAGATAAGACAAATCTTCTTTATTTTGGACGGGCTAGCGCTCAAACTTCACAATCCGTTTTTATGTTTAGAGCAGTTTTAGAACAAGTTTCGGGTGAAGCAACAACAACCTATACAGTCTCCTTTAATGACAGATTGATAGACAGCACAGCAAATCAAAATCAAGTTACTTTTGATGGGAATGGACAGGTAACTTTAACTGCCACAGTCAACAACTCTCAAGGCAGTGTTATCACAATTTCAATCACCCTATCAAAAATTAACCAAGCGATGTATCAAGCAGAACAAACAAACGAGTAATTTGATAATTGGCGACTGCTGTATAATGATGTGAAAATTTTAACTGTAAATTTTTATATATAAAACAAAGTTTGCTTATAGAAAAACAATCAAATAGGCAATAAAAAAGAAGACAGTATTCTGCCTTCTTTTTTTGGTTGAAAACTAGCGTTTATTTGCAGTTTTTTGCTTCATTTGAAGATTTTGAACTGCAAGATTTAGCCTCTCTAGCACCTTCTACATTATTTTTTCTAGAAGATTTTGCGCTATTAGAAGACTTGCCCATTTTGGAATTCTTACCAAACATAGTTTTCACCTCCTGTTTATTCAAGGACTTGTTTCATCCTTGTAGTTGTAGTGTGCCCGTGAGCGCTTTAAAATATACATATAAAGTCAAAAAATATTGATTTTTATTTAACTTTATATTTACTTGTTTTTGAAAATGGCACTTTGAAAATTTTTATCAAATTATGTCAAACAAAAATATCAATAGAATTTGTATCAATCAAGCCCCACAAAAAAACAACTAATAAGCAAAAAATGTTTTGGACAAGTTTTGAATACACCGTTTTGTTTTAGAAGATTTGCTAAAACTTTTTGTTTTATAAACTTTATGTATTTCAAATTTGTTAATGGCATAAAAAAAGCACATTTCTGTGCTCTTTTTGAATTTACAAGATTATTTTTTTGTTGTTTTTTTAGTTGCTGGTTTTGCTTCTGCTTTGCCTGCAGTTTTTGTTGTTTTTGCAGTTTTTGATGTAGCAGTTTTAGTTGCTGGTTTTTTTGCAGTTTTCTTTTCTTTTTGTTTCGCCAATTCTTCTTCAAGAAGGTCATAGTAGTCATCAAAAACATCGATTGCAACATCTTCATCTTCTTCAATTTTTAAGATTGTGTTGCCGTTTTTGTCTTGGTCTACAAGAAAAACAATTGCTTCATTTTCGCCAATTCCTTCAATTTTGTCAACTGGTTTTAAAATAGCAAAAAGTTTTTTCTCTTTTTTAACTTCATGAACAATCATAGCAATTTGTTCAAAAGCAAGTTGTTTGCCTTTTTCATCCATCAAAGTGATTGGATCTTTGTTATCTTTATCGAGAAGCACATCGAGAAGATCAACTTGTTGTGCTTGTGTTTGATTTTTGTTATCCATAAATTTTTAACCCCTTTTTATTTGATTGAGATATGTTTGCAAAATGATTTGCGCCGACAGTTTGTCAATAAGTTCCTTACGCTTTTCCCTTCGCACCTTACTTTGAATTAAAATTTCTTCCGCTTCAGCCGAGGTTAAGCGCTCATCGACATAGTCAACTTTAACTCCAGACAATTTTGCAAGTTTTTCTCCAAATGCCCTATGAATTTTTGCTCGTTCCCCTTCGCTTCCGTCCATATTGAGCGGAAGTCCCATTGCCACCTCATCAACATTAAACTGTTTGATAAGTTCTGCCAAATGTTGCAGAGAAGCCTTTTGTGAGCGGTTTTCAAAAACCTCATAAGGACTAGAGATAATGCATAAGGCATCTGTCATAGCCACGCCAATACGCTTATCACCATAATCAATGCCCATTTTTCTTGTCCGTTGCATCATAACTCCACCTATAATATACCCTTTTTTTGATATTTAGTCAAACAAATAACAAAAGTTTTTTATAATTTTGGTAAAAATATAGAAATCTTTTCAAAGATAATTTTTTTTAAAAGATTGCCTGCTTTATTTGAGTTTGTGTTTGTTGATTTTTATTTGCATGTTTTTAGTTTTATTAACAAATTTTGTTTACTTGTTTTATTTGTAATTATTTACATTCATACAAGTTTTTGCCCACTCCGACCGAAACCACAAGAGGAACTTTTAAAGTGGTTATATTTTCCATTGAAGATTTCAAAATTTCTATAACAACCTTTTCTTCACCATTGTAGCAGTCAATAATAAGTTCGTCATGAATTTGCAAAATCAATTTGCTGTTAAGGCTTTTCTCTTGAAGTGCGTTTGCAACCTTTATCATTGCAAGTTTGATTATGTCGGAAGCGGTGCCTTGAAGTGGCATATTCATTGCCACCCTTTCTGCAAAGTTGCGCACAAGATATTTTGAAGAGTTGATGTCTGGTATAATTCTTCTTCTGCCAAATTTTGTTTGAGCATAACCATGTTCTCTTGCAAAAACAACATTATTGTCCATAAAAAGTTTAACTTTTGGATATCGTTCAAAATAACTGTTTATATATTCTTTTGCACTTGAGCGTGTTGATTTGAT
>CALVNU010000097.1 GCA_944349915.1 uncultured Clostridia bacterium
CCTGCCAATATAATGTCGGCACTTCCGCTTAACAATGCCGTCATTGAAGCATCGGAACCTGTTGCAGTTTCAATTGTAACTGTTAACCCTTCATCTTCAAAAAAGCCCATGTTTTGTGCAACATAAAGTGGCGCATAGAAGATGCTTCGCGTTACTTCGTTTAACCTTATGTTGTTGGCGTTAGAACTTCCGCATCCAACAAATATAAAGCAAGCGGTCAAGCATAGCACAAGAGAACAGACTATGAGAGATAATTTTTTTAATGTTTGCATTTTTCCTCCTTACAAGACAATTTATGAGGTAAGGAGCGCTTAAGTGCTTTGTTTTTTTTAAATGGCAGTTATAATAACTTTTTGTATTTTTCAAAATTTGGCGCTCAAGTGTATTTTAATGTTACCGCAAGTGTGTTTTAATACGATAGTATTAAACTATTTTATATTAGATTGAATTGCTTTGTTATATAAAATATTTGCAGAGAAGGCAATTGTTGATAATATTTTTTTCAATCATTTTATCAATTTTTTGCGCTAGGCTTTTTGTTTCGTTCGGTATTTAGTTGCATTTTTAACACATCTGCACGCCGTAAAGAATATTTCGAAAACATCATGATTGCAAGTGATAAAAAAATTGTGCAACCAAAAAATACTATACCACCTAGTCCATTTTGAACGGAAAGTGCTTGCAAAGGCTGTGAGGAATCAAATTTGATTATGTCAAGTAAAAAACCTATAATTAGCAGGGCGATTGAATTTGCCAAATTGTAGGTAAAGGTGAAAAATCCTGTGTATGAACCAGCGCTGTTATTTCCAGTTTTATATATTTCTAAAGTTACAACATCGGCGTACATTGAAAATGGCAGGCTATACATTGCGCCCGCGCCAATTCCACAAAAAACAAGACAGGGCATTGCAATGAAAAACATTGTTTGAACTGGAATATATTCTCTAAACAAGAATGTTAAAACAATCAAAAAAATGCCAAAAATAATGGTAGTGAGTGAATAAATTAGCGCTCTTTTTTTGTCTAGCCTTTTTGAAATATACACCCAAAGCGGTTGCGACAAAATTGCTCCACCAAACAAACATATAAGCACTATTGAAATTTGTGGACTTGAAAAATGATAACAATAAGTGAATAAATGCAGACCTACCGAAGTAAGAAAGGCAGAGGCAATTGTCGCAAAAGAATAGCCTAAAATCACATTACGAAAATCCTTTTTCTTTAAAATGTCAAAGTATCCGTTTACCAGTGAAGAAAAATTGAATTTTTGTTTTGGCATCGCGTTGTTGTAGATTTTGTTTTTTCTTGTGTAGCGAAGAGTTGAAAATATCATGATAAGTCCAAAAAACAACAACATAAATGAGTTGATAAAGGCAATTTTGATATATCCACTTTGACTGTGTGAGGCTTGAATGGAAATTGAGATTGAAGGCATAAAAAAATACATCAAAATGCTTGGCAAAACCATACCGATTATAGAAAAAACCGTTTTAAAACTTTGCACCTTTGATTGTTCGTTATAGTCTGGTGCAATGTCTATGGCAAGGGCGGCATAAGGTGTTCCAAAACAAGTGTTTGCGCTTTCTATTGCAAGCATTCCTAACAGTAGCCACAAAAATTTTGCAAATTCTGGCATAGATGCAGGCATTGACCATATACAGATGTTAAGAAAAGCAATTATAAAAATGCCAAAAAACATAAAGCCTAAACGCTTACCAAAAAACTTGTTGTTGGTGTTGTCGGATAAATGTCCAATCAACGGGTCGCTCACTCCGTCCCAAAGTGAAGAAATTGCAACAGCAATGCCGACAAGTGAGCCAGATATTCCCATGACCGAAGTGCCAAAAAACATAATAAAATTGTTCAATGTTTGAGACATTGAACTATATCCCAGCCCACCAAGACCATATAAAAATTTATTGCGAAACTTTAAATTTGTTTTCACAAAAATATTGTTATGTTTTGCAAATTGCTTTTATGCTCTGCTTTTATTAGTTGCTCATAAGTTTTTCTTCTGGCAAGATCACATAGCCTTTTGGTTTGTTGCATAAAGGGCAGGTTTGCCATGCGCCAGTATCTTCTTTATAATAGCCACAATTACTGCAGACCCATTTGAGTGCTTTATCACTTTTGTAAAGTTGCTTTTTGTTGTAACTTTTGGCAAGCGTCTTCAAAATTTGGCTGTGTTTTAACGATACATTTGCAATCATTTCAAAAATTTCTGCAACTTCTTTAAAACCTTCGTCTGTGGCAATTTTTTGAAATTGTGAAAACAAATTTTTACCTTCATATTCTTCAATAATTCCTGCGCGCTCAAGGGAGGTGGTGATTTTGTTGTCGTCAAATGGATAGCCCGCTTCAATCGTTACATTATCTTTTTTATTTTCGCCAAGGTCCAACATAAAATGATACAGGCGTTGGCTTTGGCTTATCTTATGCTTTCCCATGTCTTCTAAAAGGGTGGAGAGATAGAACATATTATCGGCAAACGCATCTTTTGCCATAAATTGATATCTGGCCGAATCTTGACATAGCCCGGCAAACGCTCTTGCAATAGATATTTTTGTTTGGCTTTGGTTAAATTGCATAATTTTCTCCTTCAAATTTAGTATTTCCATTTTAAACAGCGCTAAACATTTGATTTTTTTGTATTTTTTTAGTAAACTATATCTAAAGAGGTGCAAAATGAGAGATTTTTCTAAACTTGAAAATGAAAATGTAGAAAAATATCATTATTATATCATAGGAAGAGATGAAAAAAAGTTGGTTGAGAAACTTAATAAATATCTCAAGTTTTACACTTTGCGGTTTGTAGAAAACTTTGTTGGACGAGAAATTATTTATGATGTTCCAAACAACATGCTTTCTAATGCAGGGCTTGTTTTGTCTAAACAGTATGAAGAGAACGATGGTATATTTTTTAAAGTTAGAAAGATAAGTTTTTTGCCAGCAAATGTCAAACGCAAAAGCAAAAAGTTTTATCTTGCAGAATGTAAAGGGTCGGAAGAACCAAAAGATTTTCCTATTCAAATAGCAAATGCAATTCAATCTTCTTTTACAGAACCATTTACAATTGACCTTATTTCTATTGTAAGACAAACAGTGCCAAAAATTGAAATCAAAGTTTATGGCAGAAAATATAAAATTATTGGCGGTTATGGATATAAGGCAAAATTCTTTTTTGAAAAAACAGAATATAGAGATTTGATTAAT
>CALVNU010000098.1 GCA_944349915.1 uncultured Clostridia bacterium
AGAAAAGCGATGTCGAATGGATTGTTGCAACCGTGCTTGGACTAAACAGAAGTGAGATAAAACTTGTTAAAAGCCTCTCAAAGCAACAGGCAAACAAAATCTTATCCCTTGCAAACAGGCGCGCAAAAGGGGAACCGCTTTCTAGTATATTTGGCTTTGTAGATTTTTATGGTTACAAAATTTCGGTTAACAAAAAAGTGCTTTCTCCAAGAATGGAAACAGAATTATTGGCAAGTGAAGTTATCAAAACTGTAAAGAGACACAAACTTCAATCGGTTTTAGACCTTTGCACAGGTTCGGGCGCTATCGCAATTGCAATCAAAAAAAAATGCAAGACCGAAGTATATGCAAGCGACATTTCAAAGTCGGCGCTTGCTGTGGCAAGTTTAAATGCCAAACAAAATGATGCCGACATAACTTTTGTGCAATCAAACTTGTTCAAAAATCTTAAAAAGAACAAAAAGTATGACCTTATTGTTTCAAATCCGCCATATATCAAAAGTCAAGACATTGAAAAACTTGATGTGGAGGTTAAAAACTATGACCCGAAGATTGCGCTTGATGGTGGAGAAGACGGCCTAATGTTTTATCGAGAAATAACCGCGCTTGCTCCAAATTTTTTAAATGCACAGGGATTTCTTTTTTTTGAAGTTGGACAGGGGCAGGCAAAACAAGTTGCAAAAATAATGAAAGAGTGCAATTTTGTAGACATAAACATTTTAAATGATTATAATAAAATAGAAAGGATTATATATGGAAGAATTAGTTGAAAGTTTGCTAGAAAAAACAAAAAAAATGAAAGACCGCTATGACCAATTGACCGAGCAGGTTTCAAACCCTGCAGTCATTGCAAACAACAGCGAATGGCGAAAACTTGCAAAAGAGCGTTCTATGCTTGAAGATGTTGCAAACAGTTATGACAAATTAAACAATATGTATCAAGAATATCAACTTTGCGAAAAGGAATATCATCGCGAAAAAGACAACGACTTAAAGGCGATGTTTTATGACGAGATAGGAAATCTTAAAAACCAACTGGAATTGTTGTGTGAAGAAATAAAAATTTTGCTTCTGCCAAAAGATGAAAATGATGACAATAATGTTATTATAGAAATTAGGCCAGGCGCAGGCGGAGAAGAAGCATCATTATTTGCAGGAGTGCTTGCAAAAATGTATGAGTGCTATGCCGACAAGCATCACTGGAAATATGAAGTTTTAGATTTGAGCGAAACAGAACTCGGCGGAATAAAAGCAATAACTTTTTTGATTAAAGGAAAGGGCGCCTATAGCAAACTTAAATATGAAAGCGGAGTGCACAGAGTTCAACGCGTGCCAGAGACGGAAAGTCAAGGCAGAATACATACATCAACAGCAACAGTTGCCGTTCTTCCAGAAATTGAAGATATTGATGTTGAAATTGATGAAAAAGATTTGAAGATAGACACCTATCGTTCTTCGGGAGCAGGTGGCCAGCATGTCAACAAAACAGAAAGCGCGATAAGAATAACCCATATTCCAACAGGCATTGTGGTGGCATGTCAAGATGAGCGCTCCCAAATGAAGAACAGAGATAAGGCGATGAAAATTTTGCGCGCCAAACTTTATGATTTTTACAAGGAACAACGAGACAGCGAGTATAAACAAAACAGAAAAAGCCAAGTTGGCACAGGGGACCGCTCCGAGAGAGTAAGAACTTACAACTATCCGCAAGGGCGAGTTACCGACCATAGAGTCAACCTAAGTTCCTATGATTTAGAGGGAGTGCTTAACGGCGACATTGACCAGTTTATTGAAGCACTAACAATAAAAGAACGCGCGGAAAAACTTGCAAATGCTTAAATATGGAGAAAAATAATTGAGGAGCGAACAGGCTTTATGAAAATTTATAATAAAGAATTGCTTGAGCAGTTTGAGAAAAAACAAAAACTTAATGTTGCCATATTTACAGATATATACAAACCAGCCGTAGGTGGTGTGACAACTGTTGTGGAAGACCTTGCAACAAATCTTTTGGACAATTGCAATGTTGTTGTTTTTTGCCAAAACAACAAAAAGGTTAAAGACACAGACCCATTTCCTATTGTAAGGTGCAAAACATTTCCATTTTTTAAGTCCACAGGAGACATCCCTTTGCCAAAACTTGACATTGGACTTGAAAGACTGTTCTCGTCATTAAAAATTGATATTATTCATATTCATTCATTTTTTGGAATTGCAAAGTTTGCTTTAAATATGGCAAAAAAATATAACATAGCGGTGGTCTATCATGGACACACCAAACTTTTTGACGAATATTATGCAATATCAAAAAGCAAACTCATTTCTAAAATTTTGACAAAGCGTGCGGTGAAAAAACTCAATTTATCCACCGAAGTGTGGACGGTGAGCGAAGGAACAAAAAAATTATATCAATCACTTGGCGTTGACAGACCAATAAGAGTGATAAGAAATACAACAAATTTTGACTATCTTGACAATCCGCAATTTGTTGAGGAAGTTAAAAACAAATACAATCTACATTCTAGCAATGTAGTTCTTTTTGTGTCTAGAATAGAAATCAAAACAAAAAATATCGACTTTCTTTTGAGAGCGTGCAGAAAAGTTATCGACAAGTTAAGCAATCTTCAACTAATAATTGTTGGGGGGGGACGACTATGACTTGACTGTAAAATTAGCAAAAGATTTAGATTTATTCAAATCTTGCGTGTTTACAGGAGTCATAAAAGACGCTCAAACACGCGAGGCATTTTATCAAATAGCCAAACTTTTTGTGTTCCCGTCGGTATGCGACAATGCGCCGGTGACAATTTTGGAAGCGGCAAGTCAAAAGACGCCAACGCTGTGCATTGAAAAAACATTTCCTGCAGAGGTGATAAAAGACGGCGAAAATGGATATCTTTCACCACTTGATGAAAACAAGTTTGCGGAAAAAATAGTGGAAATTTTAACTTCTCAAAATCGCATTAAAGTTGGAGAAAGGGCTTATAAAGAGTTGTTAAACAAAGATATTTATAAAACCATATTTTCACTATACAAATCTTTAGTAAAATAGCAAAAAAAGTTCTGGCTTTTGATAAATCATTTTTTTCAAAATGAGAACTTTTTTTATGAAGAAAAAAATTATGCTGGTGTTTGGCACGCGTCCAGAAGCAATCAAAATGTGCCCACTT
>CALVNU010000099.1 GCA_944349915.1 uncultured Clostridia bacterium
ATTGATAAGTATTGTAAAAAAATATCTTAAGTTTTGTCTTAAGATATTTTTGTTTTTTTTATTATTCATCACCTTTAGGAAAGATTATAACTTGTCTATGTGGTTCGCTACCTTTACTTAAAGTTGTAACTCTATTGTCATCTTGCAATGCGGTGTGGATTATTCTTCTATCACTTGGATTCATAGGGTCAAGTTTGATAAATCTTCCAGTTTTTGCAACTTTATTGGCAAGTCTTTTTGCCATTTGAGTCAAACTTTCAACTCTCTTTTCTCTAAAAGAGCCTACATCTAAAAGAATTTTTTTATCACCTTTTTTTGCAACTTGTTTTAACAGGGTGTTAAGGGCATAATATCCTTCACCCCTGTGTCCTATAACTTCTCCTAAATTTTCACCTGCAACCATATATGTTATATATTTGTCATCTTCAAGAGTTGTTATTTCAACTTCCTTATTCAAAACTTCAAAAAGTTCTTTTAAAAATTCTTCTGGGTCGCAATACTTTTCTTTTTCAATTTTCTTTTCTTCTTCTTCTTTTTCTAATTTCTTCTCTTCTTTTTCAAGGCTTTTTTCTTCTTTTTTTATTTCTTTTTCCTTGGCTTTTTCTTGCTTTTTATTTTCTTTTTTTTCTTCTTTTTTAGCCTTATCTTCTTTATCTTTGAATTTTTCTTGTTTTTCAAGTTCTTTTTCTTCTTCAACAAACTTTTTATGCTTTTGATATTTAGCAAGAGCATCTTCGCTTATTGAAACGATAACTTTTGCTTTTTTAAAAATTCCGCCTTCGCTTAACACTTTTATATCAACATCTTCTCTTGGAACTTTTAACTCTAAAAGTGCATTCTCAACGGCTTTTTCTATTGTTTTTCCAGTTCCTTCAACGCTTGTTGTCATAATATCCCTCCTTAAAATTTTCTTGTGTAGTCAATTTCTGTTTTTTCTTCTTCTTTTTTCTTTTTCCTGTTATCAATTGCTTTCAAAACAAGATTTTGAAGTGGCAAGGTGATTGCTGTCATAATCTGGCTTGTCAACATATATATAGCAAACACGCTGTTATAGAAGAGAGCAAACACTCCAAATATTATGGGCATAATAATTGCCAACCATTTGTTTTGATTTGGTGTTTTTTCACCTTTTTTCTTTCCAAGCCTTGATGATAACAGTGTTGTCATAACACTTGCTAAAATGCAAAGTATTGGCAAAATAAAGTATCCATTTGTTCGGCTTTGTCTTGTTTGCAGGTTTGGCATAAACGCATTATAAATTTGTTCTTCACCTTCTTCCACATTTTGAGAACCGATTTGTGAAACATAACCATTATAATCTACTATTGATTGATTGAACGGTGAATCCGATATCCAAATATTATCAATCCACAAAAAAGACTCTTTATTTGATTGATATCTTTGAATTATAAAACTTGAAGATGCATCTGTAACGCCATTTGTTAAGGTATACTTTTCTGTTTCTTCACTGTTTTCTATAGCAGTTTCTTCCAAGATTATTGCATCAAACTTGTTTATCAACTCTGTTAGATACTCATTTGTTGTTTGAATAACCACTGTTTGTTCTTGACCATCAACAACTTGGGTTTCCGATGTTGAAAAATCGGTTTTGTATTCACCTCTTGCAAGTTCGGTTTCACTTTCGCCGTCAATTTGAAGCAAAACAATCTCTATGTTTTCTGGGTTGGTTTCATCTATTCTATAAACCAAATTTTCTGGATTTTTAAATATATCCGCGCGCTGTGTTTCGTCTGCAATGTATTTGTTTGTAACTTCAAGCACATTTGCATAACTATATTTTAAATAATCATAACTTTCGCTTATTTTATATGCACCCATGGTGTTTAAACCCGAAAATAAAGTAAAGAATATTGTCAAGTTTAAAGCCATAAACAACAACATTAAAAAGCAACCACCCATTGATTTTGAGTTATACTTTTTATAAACTTCATTTTGCTTTTGCTTTAAAAGATTTGGGTCTTTTGCGTATTTTTTGTTTATGGCATCAAGTTCCGGTTGCATCTTTGCTTGCGTTTGAGACATTTTTTGTTGACTTCTTCGATTGAATGTTTCAATCGGCGTCCAAAGCAGTTTTATAACAACTGTTAAAAATATAATGGCAAGCACATAATTGTTGGTTACATTTTCAAATGCTCTTATTATGGTTATCCAAAAACCAGATGGCTCTGCTACAGACATTAAAAAACTTAAAACAGCCATTTTTGTTCTCCTTTAATATTTATAGGAACAGGGTCGTAGCCACAGTTTTTATTCCACGGTACACATCTTAAAATTCTTTTTATGCCAAGCATTCCACCTTTAAAGAAACCAAATGTATCAACACTTTCAATAAAATAACTGGAGCAGGTGGGGGTAAATCGGCATTGGTGTGGCAAAAGTGGAGATATGCAATATTTATAAAAATAGACAGGCGCTTTCAATAACAAATTAAAGGGATTTTTCAATCTTTTCCTCTTTATAAAATTTTTGGAAAAGGTTTTTGATTTGATTTTCAATTTGATAAAAATCAAGTTCACTTGCTCCATCTCTGGCAAACAAAACATAGTTATATCTATTTACAGGAAGTTTGTTTTTTCTAACAATCTCTTTTAGTCTTCTTTTAAGTAAATTCCTTTTGACCGCCTTTCCCTGCTTTTTTGAAACGGAAAAGCCAATACGATAGTTATCAAATTTACTTGCTATATAATAAAGAGTAAAGTTGTCTATAACTTTATGCTTGCCTTTGCGATAGATATATGAAAACTGCCTATCTTTTCTTAATCTGTGGTTTGACGCTTCTTTTGCATTAAGCAGAGAGTTTTTTTCTTCCACGATTTCTTCTTCTTTTTAAATCAGTTCTTCCACTTTTGGTTTGCATTCTTTTTCTAAAACCATGAACTTTAGATCTTTGTCTTTTCTTTGGTTGATATGTTCTTTTCATATACGGCCTCCTTTTAACTAAAGTAACTTTACTTATTATAAAGAATAAATTTGTTTTTGTCAATTATAATGATTGTTTTTTATTGTAACATTTTTTTATTGCTACAAAATTTTGTCAAAATTTTTCATATTTTGCTAGATAATAAAATAGATTATTTTAAACTTTTATGGC
>CALVNU010000100.1 GCA_944349915.1 uncultured Clostridia bacterium
GCATTAAACACTTCTGCCGCATTGCTAGGATCAACTAAAACTGGATTGAGATTTGACTGCTGGGCTTTTGAAGAGTTATCAAAAGGAACCGAGCCTAAAGTAAGCCCTCCCAGCACAAGTACAAAAGCAAACAAAATTGATAAAGATTTTAAAAATTTCATTTTTCTCACCTTTTTACAGAATAATCTTATCATATCATTGTTATTTTTTGCAAATAAATATCAAAATATTTTTAATTTTGCTATTTTTTATCTTTAACACTTTGTTTGGAATATTTGGATATTTTTTGCAAATAAATATCAAAATATTTTTAATTTTGCTATTTTTTTATCTTTAACACCTTATTTTGTCTATATTTTTAAATTGTTTTTTTAGTATTTTTTTAACTTTTTTATCAATCTTTCTTTATCTTTTTGCACTTCGGTCTTTTTTGCAGTAAAACTTTTGTCTTGGTTTAAACTAACAAGATAATATCTCATTTCATCTAAACAATGGTCATCTTTTTTTATCGGCAAATCATCATCTCCCCACCAATACGACTTGATTTCTCGAATTAAATTTATGCAGTTTTTAAAAATAAACAAATGACTTTTTCCATTTGCATCACAAAGATATCTCTTGACAATATTGATGCCTGCAAACATATCTTTATTGACTCTAGGGTTGGTTAATATTTGGTTTTCATAAAAAAGTTCCACCACATTTTTAGCACTTGCCAAAGTTCTTTGCGTGGCGGCACTGTCAATAAGGGCTTCCAAAAAGCCATTCCTGTTTGTCTTCCAATTTAGTTTTTCTGCAATTTCTTTAATTTTGTTTGCGTGCCAATCCACATCTTTTCCTTTTTCAAAATGTTCTGCAACAACATAGACATTTCCGTCATAATCTCTAGCATAAAAATGAGCGGACAGCGGATTGTTAAGTCCTGGGTCTATAGAGATATTGTCTTGCCACTCTTTAGGAAATGCAAACGGTTCAATAACATTTATATTTTCATCAAAATTGTTATACACCAAACCACCGCACTGCATAAATTTCCCATAACGACGACTTTCAAGTTCTTCTTTAGAAATTGACTGGCTCATTTGTTCAATTTCACCCTCTAAGAGATATGGATTGTCTGCCCATTCCATTTGAATTGACCAAACATTTTCATCGTTATGCTCATTCAAATAAATTTCATTATAAACCCAGGTAAGCCCCTTCAAAGGGGTCATTGTCCCAAAAATTTCTCCGCTTTTATCGAGCACTCGCATTTTACACTCAAGGTATATGTCATAAGGAGGTTCTTCATCAAACCAAACGAAATCAAGAGAAGTGCCTTGAAATTTTTCTCTGCCCTGGTCGCAACTTTTAAAGCCAATTTTACTTAATGAACCAAAAACATTTCGAACCAAAATAAAATCAATAATACCGCTTTCTGCGCTGTCTTGCCTGCCCTTCGACATAACAATTTTTTCAATCCATTGTTTTTTTAAATAGTGCAAAATCTTTGCTTGCGCAACATCGCGCTGGACTTGTTTTGAAAGGCTTACCACCCAGCAAGAGATTGGCTTGTTTTTTCTATATGGATGAATTCCACGCGCCAAATAGACGGTTTCAACGGCACCGCATTCTGTTTTGCCAGAACGATTTCCACCAAAAACCCAACGGTTTTTCTTTTGACATTTATGAAATTCAAGTTGTTTTTTATGCACCTTTTCTCCAGTGTTATACTGCGATAAAAAGTCGTCTTTTTTTCTTTCTTTTATTTCATCTTCGACCAATTTTAATTTGTATTTTAAATCGTTCATTTTTTCACCTGTCAAAAAAAGATAAATACCGATTTTATTCGACAAAAAAAAGTTATCAAGAAAACAATATAACTTTTACAATAAAATCATGTTTAAAAAAGTTTTTTTTATTATTTTAGCAATGTCTTTGATTTCTTCATCTGCATTTATAAATAAACAAACAAGTGCTGTTGAAGAATTGACTTATTATGCCAAAGTGCAAGAGAGTGGCAAATATTTTTATTCAAATCCAGTCGACAATGATGAGAGCAAACTTTTTATTTTGCCACAGACATATTTTGTTTATATCACCGACAATGCAAACGAACTGTTTTATGTGGCACAGTACAAAGATAAATATGGTTATGTCAAAAAAGAAGATGTTGTTGTTATGAACGGCTCGCCTGTCACGCCTTTCGCAAGCAGAACATTTACAATAAAAGATATTGATGGTCTTACCCTTTATCCAACTCCCAATTTTAGCAACAACACCCCTCTTGCAACAATAGATTATCTAACCATTGTTTCCACATATTATGGAGATATGCCTGGCGAAAATATCCCCGACCTAAACAGTCCTTGGTTTTACTGCAAAATTGTTCAAGAAAGCCAAACGATATACGGCTATGTTTATTCCGACTCTTGCTATAAAATTAGCAGTATACCTGCAAATAATGAAACTTTTGAAATTGTTTCTTCGCCAACCTTTGAAAGTCCACAGGTTCAAGACGCTTCCCTAAGCGAAGTTGCCATGGCATTTATAGTGATAGGCGTTTCACTGCCATGTATCCTTATAATTTATTTGCTTATAAAGCCAACTTTGCAAAAAACAAAAACTTCAACCAGCAAGAAGAAAACAAGAAAGCGTCATGGTGATTATTTTGAATTTGATGAAAATGATTTAAACTAAAATATTTTTAATGCAATCTAGGGAAAAAAGCATTTTATAACAATTTTTAGATTTACAAAAATATTGCAAAGAAAGGTCTTCTACCCTAACCTGCAACAAGTTTTCCAAGTCGATTTTCATCAATCACAACATTGTCATCGCTCTTTGAAGATAAAAGTCTGTTATACACTTCCATAATCCATTTTTCAGAAGAAATATAGTCAAACAATCTTTTTTCAGGAAAGCCTAGTTTGCTCATCTCTGCAGAAAAATGGTCAAGAGCATCACTCAGCCTGCGAAAATAAGTTCTTTCGGACAAATTATGCCTTTTCGCAATTTCGTAACTTTTTTCATTGTCCATATAGCGTTCAATCAAAAGTTGAGCCGATAAAATTGGACAGCCCTCAAGCGCCAAATCAATCAAAAGTTTAAGGTTTATCAATTT
>CALVNU010000101.1 GCA_944349915.1 uncultured Clostridia bacterium
TAATTTTTTCAATCACTCCCTGTTTTTTAAGTTTAGCCATTTCCAAGATATTTTCAATGGCCTCTTCTTGCGCAGGTTGAATAAAAGCGCAGGTGTTGACAATCACAACATCAGCATCGAGCACATCGGCAACAACGGTAAAGCCATAATCTTTAAGTCTGCCCAGCATTTTTTCAAGGTCAACTTTATTTTTATCACAGCCCAAACTAATTGCCGAAATTTTCTTTTGCAACAAATCGTTTTTAGTCATAAGTATCTCCAAAAATTTGATAGTATTCTTCAATTGTGATATAAACACTGCGTTGTTTTGAGCCTTCCGCGGTTGAGATATATCCCCTTTGTTCCATTTGGTCAATAATTCTTGCCGCTCTTGGATAGCCAATTGACAATTTGCGTTGAACCATTGTTGTGCTTGCAACGCCATTGTCTATGCAAATTTTAAGTGCTTGAGGAAGAAGTGGGTCCATACCATCATGGTCCCCGTCCGCATTACCACTTTTGCCTGGGCTGTTAATGGCATTGTTTGCCTCTTCATCAAAGGTTTCTTCATTGTTTTCAATAATAAAATTGACAATATCTTTGGTTTCTGGTGTGTCAATAAAGCAACCTTGCAAACGAATTGGTGATGAGTCTGCAGGTTTATAGAGCATATCACCATAGCCAAGCAATTTTTCTGCTCCAGTTGCGCCCATGATAACCTCACTGTCAACACGGCTGGCAACTTTGAAGGCAATTCTGGCAGGAAGGTTTGCTTTAAGCGTTCCTGTAACAACATCTGTTGAAGGTCTTTGAGTTGCAAGGATAAGGTGGATACCCGCTGCTCTGGCTTTACCAGCAAGTCTTCTAATTTTGTCTTCAATTTCATTTTTAGCAACCGCCATAAAGTCGGCAAACTCGTCAAAAATGATGACGATATATGGCATTTTTTTAACTTTTCTTGAAAGCACCTTTTCGGTTTTATTATACTCGTCAATATTTCTTACTCTTTCTTCCGAAATAAGTTTAAAACGGCGTTCCATTTCATCAACCGCCCACTGCAAAGCGTTGACTGCTTTGTTTGGGTCTGTCAAAACTTTTGGAATAACCATGTGCGGAAGACCTTCATACATTGAAAGTTCCACTTGTTTAGGGTCAATCATGATAAACTTAACTTCATCGGGTGAAGATTTGTAAATCAACGAAGTGATGATTGCATTCAAGCAAACGCTTTTACCAGAGCCAGTAGTTCCTGCAACCAGAAGGTGTGGCATTTTTTGAAGATTGCAAACTTTAACAGTTCCAGTTATATCTTTGCCAAGCGCAAAGGTAAGTGGAGAAGGTGAAAGAGAAAATTCTTTTGACAAAAGCACATCTTTAATGCTAACTTTTGCAACTTTATCATTTGGCACTTCAATACCAACCTTGCTTCTTCCAGGGATTGGCGCTTCAATACGGATTTGCCCTTTTGCAGAAAGTGCATAAGCAATATCGGCGTCAAGTGAAAGAATTTTTTTGACAGAAATACCTTCTGGCATTTCAATTTCATATCTGGTAACAGTTGGCCCTATAACAACATTTTGCACTTTTGCAGGCACGCCAAATTTTTCAAGAGCATTTTCAAGCGCCACCCTTTTCATAGGGATTTCTTCATTAAAAATTGAAAGGTCGTCAGATTGTGTTGTAATCAAATCAATAGATGGTCTGGTGTATTTATAAGGTTTAACTAGCGGTTGATTATCGCTGTCAAGTTCCACAAATTTTTTAACCTTTTCTTCTCGTTTAGCATTTGCATTTTCAAAACTATTGCGAGAAAGATTGCTTTCTCTATCTCTTGAAAATTCATTTCTCATTCCGTTGCCAGCAATGTCTTTATTTGAAGACTCGGTGGAAGAAAAATCTCTTCTTGAAAAATCAGTTCTATCTCTTGAAAAACCATTGTTTTGCAAGCGGTCAGAGCGTTCTCTTGAAAAACTTTCTCTGTCAAAAGTTCGTTTTGGCTCTTCTGGCACTTCGTGTTTGTCATAAATTGAACTTTCATCAATTTCACTCTCATTATCTTGAGTGGTTTGAGAATTTTCAGTTTGGGAGTAATCAATAAAATCTTGTTCTGCAATATCATTTTCAATTTGTTGCATTTCTTCCTTCACAACTTCGCGAATAATATCTTCCGCCTGTGAAGTAATTTGTTCTGGATTCATTTCTGGAAGCGAGCGCTTGATTTCAGGCTTTGAAAAATCATAGTTTTCTTCATGAACATATGTGGAAGGATTGATTTGTTGCTCTTCTGTTTTAAGTTCTCCCATCACCTTGCTAATATCATTGTTATTTATGTTGGTTATCGGTGGAGAAACACGCCTGTTTTTGTTTGCCATAAACTTGTCCATATCTACAGTTGGAGGTTGCAAAAGATATTCCTTAACGCTCATGCCGTTAGGAATTTTAGGTTCGTTTTCATTTTCTTTAGGAAGTTTGATTTGTTGATGTTCTTCTGGAATTTTTTTATATCCACCTGTAAGCCCCAATTTTTCACGCGCAGAAAGTTCTTTTTTATTTTCTTCTTCCACCTGTGCAGAAAACATAACATCAACATCTTCTTTAGGCGTAAAAATTTTTGCAAGTTTTGGTTTTTTATTAACAACTTCTTCTTTTTCCGTTTGTCTTTCTTTGATGTTAAGTTTAACAGGTTCATTTTCTTTTTGATTTTTCTTTAAAGACAAAATTGTTTCTACAAAAAACACAACACACACAACAAAGGCAATGGCAAGCACAATATATGTTGCCACAGAGCCCATCAAATAGACAAGCGAGCACGGTAAAAAACCAATAATAATTCCGCCAGCCGTCCACGCTTTGGTATAGTTTAATGCAATATAATCACCGTAGCCAAGTTCTCCAGGTCCGCCAACAATAATAAGTTGCAAAATAGCAAGGAAAAAGTACAGCGCTAAAACCAAAAACAAAGCATATCGTTTAGGCATAACATATTTTTTGTTGTTTAACAGCGCAAGAGAAA
>CALVNU010000102.1 GCA_944349915.1 uncultured Clostridia bacterium
CTTGGTGTGGCAACAATAGCATCAAAAACTTTACCATTATATTCCATACAAACATCCTTAATTATAACAATAAAATTTAGATTTTTATTTTTTAATAGGCATAACTAACAAAGCAATAATTATTATAGCAAAATTTATATATTAAATCAAGTGCTATAAAATACTTTTATATATACATCTCAATACATATTTTATTGTTATAATTGATTGTCAATCTTTGTGACGGCAAGTCCTTTGTCGCAACAAATATTTTGTTAAATTTTTTGATTGATGTTATACAAACTAAAGTGTTATCGTAAAAAATTAATGAAATTTTAGAAAAATAAAGTGTTATCAACAAAAAAAGGTATGCTTTTTGTGTGCATACCCTTTTTGATGGTAAAATTGAATGTAAAATAAATCTATATAATTTATTTTATTTCAATTCTGTTCGAACCTTCAATCTTTTTCTCTTCTTTAGGAAGAACAATCTTCAAAACACCGTTGTCAAGTGAAGCGTTGACATCTTCTTTCTTTACATCGCCAACATAGAATGAACGGCTAAATGAACCATAACTGCGCTCTCTGCGGATATAGTTGCTCTTTTTGTTCTCATCGGTAAAGTTGTGCTCTCTCTTTGCAGAAATTGTAAGATAGCCATCTTTCAAATCAAGATTTACATCTTTTTTGTCAATGCCAGGCAATTCCACTTCAAGAGTATAATCTTTATCCCCCTCTTTAACATCAGTATTCATCATTTGATTAAATCTGCTTTCTCTGCGGTCAATCATTGGCATACCAAAAAAGTCGTCAAAGAATGGTGAGAAAAAGCCAAAATCTTCTCTATCTCTTCCCTCTCCTCTTGTTGTAAGATCAAATTTATTATTGTTTTTCATAATTTACCTCCCTTTGCATCTTTTAAATGCAAGCATATTATACTCTTAAGTGCTAGCAATGTCAAACATTTAGTGCTAATTTTTTTAAAAAATTTTTAAATTTTTTTGATTTTTTTGCCTATTAAGCAATGTTTTCCAAAAATTTATTGAAATATACCGCAAGTATTTGGAAAAATCGCAAAATTTTGCTATATTTAAAGTATCGTAAGCCAAACTTGCTTGCAAAAAAGACTAATGATAACACATAACTTGTGATGAGCACCTCTTCAAATTTGCAAAAATCTAAAAGATTTTATTGCTATAAAATTTATATCATCGCATGTTTTGTATGAATATACTAAAAGGAAGGTAGAAAATGAAAAAATTGATATTTTACAAATGCCAAATCTGTGGAAATATTGTGATTAAACTTGTTGATAGCAAAGTTCCAGTTTTCTGTTGCGGACAAAAAATGCAGGAAATGGAAGTTTTCTCCACAGACGGCGCAGTCGAAAAACATAAACCAGTTGTAACTGTGGAAGGCAAAACGATAAAAGTCCAAGTTGGACAAGTTTTGCATCCTATGACAGAAGAACACTATATTAGCATGATAATCTTGGAAACAGACAAAGGTTTTCAAGTGAAAAATCTTACGCCTTTACAATCACCGACAGCAACTTTTGTTTTGCCAGATGATGAAAAACTTGAAAAGGTATATGCTTACTGCAATCTTCATGGCATTTGGGCTTAAAAAGTTTTCCACTTAAAAATTTGCCAATATTTTAATTTGCTTTAATGACAATTGCATTTTTACAAAAAATTTAATCAATAATGTAAATTTTAAGGCAATTTTTCTTTTTGTCGCAAAATTGCTTTGAAGAATAATATAAATTGTATTATAATTAAACATGACTATGAACAAAAATAAACAAAAAAAATATAAAGTTATTGTAATGACAGAACCAGGTGTTGATGATGCCACCTGTCTTATTTTGATGATGTTTGACCCGCGTGTTGATATAAAACTTATCACCACCCTGCGCGGAAATGTGCCTATTGAAACCTGCACAAGAAATATGCTTCACCTGTTAGACCTTTTTGACAAAGACATTCCAGTTGCAAAAGGTGAAGCAAAGGCGTTGAACAGGCTTAGCCCTACCGCAGAATTTATTCATCAAAAAGAAGGACTTGGCGGATATGTTCCACCAAAGAAAACAAAGCATAAATGCATCAAAGAAGATGGAATTGAAGCCATGTACAAAATTTTAAAAGAAGGAGATGGCGATATAATTCCTGTTGTGCTTAGCCCACATACAAACATTGCAAAACTCATCTTAAAACACCCCGACATTGTAGAAAAAATTCCTTGCATTTATTTTGAAGGCGCATCTCCTTATGGCATGCCAGGCTTTCCTGACCATATATCCTTCAACATTTCGTCTGACCCAGAAGCCTTTAAAATTGTGCTCGACAGCAAAATACCACTTTATATGATACCGTCCGACATGGGCAGACGCAAAGCACATCTTGAAGAAGACTTTATTTACAAACTTAAAGAGTTGAATGACACTGGCAATTTTATTTATCAAATGAACACTGGATATTGGGAGCCAGGTTTTCCAGACAAACGAATTGCAACAAATGACACATGCGCCTACTACTTTTTGGTTCATCCTGAACTTTTTAAAACTGTTACTTGCGATGTCGAAGTTGACTGCGACCTTGAGCCTGGAAAAACCTATATGAACATAACAGACCAAGGACATGTGCATATGGCAATTGCAATTAAAAGAAAACGATTTTTAAAATTGTTTTACAAACAGATAAAACGGTTGAAAAATGTCAAACTTAAAAATTTTAATAGAGCATAATTTGCTCTATTTTTTTTACTGTTAATTTGTTTGAAAATTTGAAAAATAAAAATCATTTTTTTTGCAAATATTTTTTATTTTTTGTTTAATTTTTTATGTTTTTTTGCTTATTTTTTTGATTTTTTCTTTATTTTTGCATTATTTTTATATTTTTTTGCCTATTTTTTACATTTTTTTATTTTTAAAATTCTTGATTTTTTTATTTTTTTATTGATTTGATTTTTCCAAGTATTTTTCT
>CALVNU010000103.1 GCA_944349915.1 uncultured Clostridia bacterium
AAGAAGCCCGATTGCTGCAATTTTGATTATTATCTCAACCCCCATAAAACCCCCTTAAATAAAGATGACCACAACCATCAAGCAGGCAACGACGGCAAGTTTTATCGAGAGTTTTCCGTATTTTTTGAAATCTAGATTAGAAGCAGAAAGAAAGTCGTTAAATTTGGTTGAAAAATTTTTGATTTCTTTAAGTTGATTTTCCATGTCGCTTCTGCCAAGCGATTTGAAAAACAAAAAGATAGAGTTTTGTTCATCGGCAGAAAGAAAAGAAATTTTTTCAAATAATTTTGATTTATCTATGTTTTGTTTGTTTTCAATGCAAGTCAAAAAATTTTTATCAAGTCCGCATAAAGATTGTTTGATTTTTTCATCAAGTGCGGAAATAATATTTTGCACGCGTTCTCGAGAGAAATTGATTTCTACATCAAATTTTTGACATAGATAGACAAGGGCTTCAAAAAAGTTTTTTCTTCTTTTATATTTAAAATAAAACCTTGCACCAAAAAACAGACAGATTGCAGATAACAGCACCATTAAGATAATTTTCATAGCCACCCCTTTTTAAAACTTTTTACAGTTGTCTTGTAAGGTATCTAGTGTTTATTCGCGAAAAGTTTTCATTGTAAATTCCTTCAAGTGTGCCAGGTCCGTTTCGTAATGACAAAACAATAAATCGCTTAAAAACTTTTTCTTTAATAATTTTTTGAAAAGTGCTTTTACTTAAAACGCCCTCCACACTGTCGGAGTGCACACTTGCCATAATAGAAACGCCACAGTTGTATGCCATTAAAACAGCATTAGTGTCTTCTTCTGTTCCCAGTTCGTCGGTAACAATCAAGTTTGGACTTAAAGAGCGAATGCCGTTTTCAAATCCGATTTTTTTTGATGCAAAAGAAATTTTGTCAACAAAGTTGCCTAAAGTTCCTGCTTGTCCAAGGTCAAGTTCACCTCTTTCATCAAGCACCAAAACATTGTAGGCATAGTTTCGCTGTGAAAGTTGAAAGATAAAATCTCTAAGAAATGTGGTTTTTCCAGCACCTGGTGGAGAAATAATCAATGTGTTATTTAGTTTGTTCTCACACACAATAAAGTCAAAACAAGACAGCGAACAATTGCGAATTTCATGTGGCACACGAATGTTTATAGAGTTAAAATTTGTAAGTGTTTTTATTTCCCCCTTTTCTTCAATCAAGTCGCCACCAAGTCCCAGTCGAATTCCCCCTTGTGTAACCAAGAAACCACGCTTTATTTGTTCATTGACAGAATAAATAGAACATTCACTTGCTCTAAAAACAATATCTTCAATCATGGTTTTTGTTGGGAAAATTGCTTCTTTGATATTGCCTGTTGCACCATGAGAAGAAAGAAAAACTTTTTGACTTCCTATAGATAAAACCACAGGCTTATTTGCGCGCAGTCGGATTTCATTTATTGCATTAAAACCGACATATTTTGCAAGCGGAGTATAAAGTTCATCTGGCAAAATTTTCTCTAGCATACACCCCTCCTTTTACTAGAGTAAAATATGAGACAAGCCTTAAAATTATTACGCAGATAGTGCAAAAATTGCTATTGACTAAATCAATAATTTGTGATATAAAGACTATAAGAGGTTTGATATGACAAAAATATTATTGAGAAGCGAAATAGAAGATTTACAAGAAATGCCTTTAAAGCAAATAAATTTCATGTTGAATTTTCAATATAACTTAAAAAATCCACATAATTATGTTGAGCGCTATCGTGTGTATAAATATATCAATATTGCAAATCGTCACCAAATGGAGTTTATAGTTTTAGACAAGTTTACAAAGTCGTTTGGAAAGATTATTATGGACGACTATAGAGTGTCGCATAATCCTTATATTTCAAGCAAAGTTTATGCAAATTTAATGAATAGCAGAAATGTTAATCAAAATAAAAATCAAACAGTATACCAACGCAACTATCCAAAATATTTACAGAGCAAATATTATGGACAAATCAAAAAAATTATGAGAAATAAGAATAAAAAAGTTGGTATCAAGGAAATTATTAAAGCAATTGAAAAGCAACTCAATGTGGCTGTGGAAATAAATTTGTTAGATGATGATTTTAAAGGACTGCTAACCTATGTTAAAAGCAAAGATTTTTTGGCGCAAATAGAAAAATCTATTGAAAAAGCAGAAAGTGTTGGAAGAGGATTTTGTGATGACCAATCTCGCCTCAATATAAGTGAATATTTAAAAAATTGCAAACTAAATAATTTTAGTGAATTCTTCAATTTGTCTTATGTACAAAAGGAATACCTTCGCATATTAAGTCAAAAAGAATTTAACGAAAAAGTAATTAGCAAGATAAAACAGAAAGATTTTTTAAACGATTATGATTTGTTTAAAAATGGCAATCGTCAAAAATTTACATTCAATTTTGAGGATAAGAAAAAAGATTAGAAACTGCAACAAAAAAAACATAGACTTTAAAGCCTATGTTTTTATTTTATAGTTTTTAATAATTATTTTAATATTTAATTTTAATCATCATTTTTAAAACTCTTTAAGTTTGCATGGTTAGGTTTATCAAAATCTTATTTCACTCTTTCCATGTAAGAGCCATCGCGAGTATCAATTCTTATTTTATCACCAATGTTGATAAAAAGTGGAACTCCAAGCACATAGCCAGTCTCTACTTTTGCTGGTTTTGTGGTTGATTTTGAAGTATCTCCTTGAAGACCAGGTTCACAATCAACAACTTCAAGTTCAACAAAAGTTGGAGGATAAACTGCAAATGGGTTTCCTTTA
>CALVNU010000104.1 GCA_944349915.1 uncultured Clostridia bacterium
ATTACAAGCCAGTTTATAGCGTTATTTCAATATTTTAGCTTGAATTATTTTAATTTTGTGATACAATAAAAGTGCTACATACATCAAAAAAAGAATTACAATTAAATCACAAGTGTAAACCTTGCCAGTTGGTGTATGTAGCAATCACAAATAAAGGCAAGGTTTTTTCTTGTATATGAAATATTATTTTACTTTTTAAATATTTTGAGATAAAATTGGAGTAAAGGACGACAGACTTATGACGAGTAATTATCAAAAACATTTCAACAAGGTAATATCAAAAATGCGGATTGCATTAAGTGCTACTCTTATGGACTATGAACCACTAATGAGGACACTTGTAAAAATATTGTATGATTTTTCAGACGATATAAGAGAAGAAGGACTAATAAATGACGAGCGAAACGAACCAAGTAGAAGAAAAGGATTTTAAATTTTATCCTAATTTCTTAAAAGCAATTGAGGTATTACCTGAAGAAAAAAGAGCAAAAGCGTGTTATGAATTTTGCAAGTTTGGAGTTACTGGAATATTGCCAAAAGATGAGAACATTGCAATGTTTTGTATTGGTGTTTCTGCAAGCGTTCAAAAGTACCAAGGTCGAGGAGGTGCAAGGCAAGGGGCAGGTAGAAAATCAAAAATTCAAAAAAATCAAAAAAATCAAAAAATTCAAAATATTCATAACGTACAAACAGAAACTAAAACAGAAACTAAAACAGAAACTAAAACTAAAACAAAAGCAAAAATTATATATAACACTTTCGGAGAATTTCAAAACATTAAACTTTCAACAGATGAAGAAAACAAGCTTAAATTGCTTTATGGTGATAAGTTTAATGAGGCAATAGAAACACTATCAAACTACATTGCTTGTAGCGGTAAAAAATACAGTAAGCATTATGCAGTATTAAATAAAAGCAACTGGGTTTATAAAAAAATAGTTGGTGAAAAGCCATATAACCCTAACAAAGAAAGTATATTACAAATGATTAAGGAGGCATAAAATAAATAGAGATGAATTCTTAAAATTTTTAATTGAAACTTACGATGATTTTACAGATAAAAACACAAAACCGAGATTGAGAGCATATAAGCACATTTTAGATGAAAATATAAACTTTGATGAGCTATACACATACACTCTAAAACACCATGAAAGCTTAAAGTATGCACCCAGTCCTGCATTTTTATATAATGCAACTTTTAAAATGAAAGAGGAAGTTTACAACCCTTATATGTAGAAATACAACAAATGGAAAACACAGACATAGAATTTGCTATTTTATATGTGCTTTTAACAAAACCCGAAAAGCAACCATATATTTTGCAAAATATAAAACCTGAATACTTTGAGGATTTTAAAAACAAAACTATATTTGAACTTGCAGTTGATAGCCAAAAAAAGGGCGAGAGGATAGAGCCTCATTTATTGGCTCAAAAATGCGATAATTCACAAATAGCATTTAGAATAAGCGAAGTTATAAGTGATTGTTTTGTAGTGTCACCCTTAACGGAAAAGTACTGCAAGGCTTTATTTGATAGGCATATTGAAAAACTAATCAAGGCAGCAAAAAATATTAATGATTTTAATAGGATTAAAGAATTTCAAAACAATTTTTCACTTGAAGAAAATAAGATTTTGCACATTTCAAGCGGTGTAGAAAACTTTGAGAAAAGATACGAGGCTAGAAAAGAAAAAACAATTTTTACTTGCTACACTGCACTTGATTATTCAATAGGCTCGTTTATGGGCGGTGATTACATTGTTTTAGGGGCGGCGACGGGTTGCGGAAAAACTTCAATAGCTCTTAATTTAGCAAGACAATTTTGCATGCAAGATAAAAATGTTTTGTATTTCTCTCTTGAAATGCCTCTTGAACAGTTGCAAAATAGGTTTGTTTGTATGCTTCAAAGCTTATCGTCCAGTAAATACCGCTCTTTTGGGTTTAATTTAATGGAAATGCAAAAATATAAAGAGGGTTTAAGTACTTTAAATCAATGGAATTTAAACGTTGTTAAAGACTACAGTTTGACAGTTGATAAAATGAGAATGTATATAGAAAAGCAAAAAAGCAAAGGTCTTGATTTTGTTATACTTGACTATTTAGGGCTTATGCAAGGCTTTAATAATAAGTCTTTATATGAAAAAACAACAATAATAAGCCGACAAATTAAGGTTATGGCAACCAATTATGACATCCCGATTTTAGCACTTGTGCAACTTAACAGGGATTTAAAGAACAGGCAAAACAAAAGACCGATTTTATCCGACATAAGAGAGAGCGGAGCAATAGAACAAGACGCAGATTTTATATTATTTGCACATAGGCAGGGTATTTATGACAGCAATATAAACCCGAGAGAATTAGACCTTATTATTGCAAAAAATAGACATGGTCAAAGCAATACAACTTTAAGGTTTGATTTTAATTTGAGTACACAAGAAATAAAGGAAGTGTGAAATGTGGCATATTTATGAGGCAAAAAAAAAAGAAATTGCAGGAATTATGCGTAACAAGTGAAGAATACGAAGAAAAGATAAAAGAACTTGTAAAAAGGCTTGAAAATGAACAAAGACATTAAACTTTATCCGATATACATATTTAAAGACGGGTTATTATTGCCTACAAAGCAAATAACATCAACTAAGGATTATAACCATTGCACGCACAATTTGCACCACTATATTAAAAA
>CALVNU010000105.1 GCA_944349915.1 uncultured Clostridia bacterium
GAAATTCTTTTCAAACCTTGAATAACGCTGTCTCCAAGTTCATCATATTTAAGAGTGATTTTAATATTTCTCTTGCCACCATCTTTAACTTCTTCAAAAGCATTGATATAGCCTTCATCAAGAAGAATTTTTGCAATAGCAAGTTTTTCATTTGAAGCAGGAACTACAACTTGTTCGTGTTTAGCGCCAAGGCCGTTACGAATTCTTGTAAGCATATCTGCAATTGGGTCTATAATCAACATAACTTTGTTCCTCCTTCTTACCAACTTGACTTTTTAACGCCAGGAATTTCACCCTTGTTTGCAAGTTCTCTAAAGCAAACTCTGCAAATGCCATATTTTTTAAGCACCGCATGTGGTCTGCCACAAAGAGAGCAACGAGTGTAGGCGCGGGTTTTGTATTTTGGTGTTCTTTTTTGTTTTTCAACTAATGCTTTTCTTGCCATAATTTAATCTCCTATTTAGCGAAAGGCAAACCAAGTGCCTTTAAGAGTGCTTTTGCTTCTTTATCTGTCTTTGCAGTTGTAACAAAAGTAATATCAAAACCTCTAATTTTTTCGACTTTTTCATAAACGATTTCTTGGAATATAAGTTGTTCTTTTATTCCCATAGAGTAATTTCCTTTTCCATCAAAAGACTTATCAGAAATTCCTCTAAAGTCTCTTACACGAGGAAGTGCGATTGCTGTTAGTCTATCAAAGAACTCATACATTCTTGTTCCTCTAAGAGTTACTTTTGCGCCAATCTTTTGTCCTTCTCTAAGAGAGAAGTTTGAGATTGATTTTTTTGCAGTTGTAACAATTGGCTTTTGACCAGAGATAACTGCAAGTTCGTCAACTGCAATATTGAAACTCTTTGAATTGCCTTTAACATCACCAAGCCCCATATTAAGAACAATTTTTACAAGTTTTGGCACTTCATTTATGTTTTTATAGCCAAATTCTTTGATAAGAGCAGGAACAACTTCTTGTTTATATTTAGCATAAATTCTGTTTTCTTCCATAATTTACTCCTATTTGCTTTCCTTAGCAGTTGTCGACTTTTTTGTTGTTTTTGCACCTTCACTTTTCTTTGCTGGTGCTTTTTTCTCTGCAGATGCTTTTTTCTCTGCAGGTTTGTCTGCTTTTGATGCAGATTTAACTGTGCTTTCTGCCTTTTTGATGATTTCTTCTTTGTTTGCTTTTGTAGCAGTCTTTTTTGCCTCTTTCTTTGTTTGTTTTACAAACTCTTTATCAAGGCTGGCTCCGCACTTTTTGCAAACTCTGGCTTTTTTGCCGTTGATTTCTTTATGAGCAACTCTTGTTGCTTTATTGCAAACTGGGCAAACAACCATAACATTTGAAGCATCAATTGGTGCAGGTTTTTTTACAATTCCACCTTTGTCTTGTTGAGACTTTGGTTTTTTGTGCTTTGTAACAATGTTAACATTTTCAACAAGCACTTTGTTTTTATCAGAGTAAACTGCGCTTACTTTTCCAGTTTTACCTTTATCTTTTCCAGTGATAACATAAACTGTATCACCATTTTTTATTGTCATTTTCATAGCAGTAAACTCCTTTTAAATAACATCTGGTGCAAGAGAGATAATTTTCATATATCCTCTATCACGAAGTTCTCTAGCAATAGGTCCAAAAACACGAGTACCTCTTGGTTGTTTTTGATTGTCGATAATAACAGCAGCGTTTTCATCAAATCTAATGTGAGAGCCGTCTGCTCTGCGAAGGCCTTTTGAAGAACGAACGATAACAGCCTTAACAACATCACCTTTTTTAACAGTTCCACCAGGAATTGCTTTTTTAACAGAGGCAACAATAACATCGCCAATGTTTCCACTTCTTCTAAAAGAACCGCCTAAAACTCTAATACACATAATTTCTTTTGCGCCAGTGTTATCGGCAACTTTAAGTCTTGTTTGTGGTTGAATCATATTCTCCTCCTACTTGGCTTTTTCAACAATTTCAACAACTCTAAAATGTTTGTCTTTGCTAAGTGGTCTTGTTTCCATAATTTTTACAACATCGCCAACTCTGCATTCATTTTTCTCGTCATGAGCTTTGAACTTTTTGCTTTTCTTTACGACTTTTTTATAAATAGGGCTTTTAACTCTTGAAACAATCAAAACGACAACAGTTTTGTCCATTTTCCCGGCGCTTACAACTGTGCCTTGTCGAGTCATTCTTTCATTTCTACTTGTTTCCATTGTTACCTCCCTCGGCAATTTCTTTCTCTCTTATAACGGTTTTAACTCTTGCAATATCTTTTTTGATATTATGAATTGCCATTGGGTTTGCAAGAGCTCTTGTAGCGTGAGAAAAACGAAGATTAAATAATTCACTGTTAAGTTCTTTAAGTTTTGCGTTTAACTCGCTAACCGTCAAAGTCTTGATATCATTAATTTTCATCTTTCACACCACCTTTCTCATCTTCTTTCTTCACAAACTTAACTTTGCAAGGAAGTTTGTGTCCAGCAAGTCTAAGTGCTTCTTTTGCGGTTGCTTCGCTAACCCCTTCGATTTCAAAAAGAACTCTGCCAGGTTTTACAACTGCAACCCAAAATTCTGGAGAACCTTTACCCGAACCCATTCTGGTTTCGGCAGGTTTTTTAGTTACTGGTTTGTCTGGGAAAATTTTAATCCAAACTTTACCGCCACGACGAAT
>CALVNU010000106.1 GCA_944349915.1 uncultured Clostridia bacterium
TTTAAAGACAAAAGAATATTGTAGCGCATACAGAAAACAGGCAATAATTATGCCCGCAATAACACCCCACATTTTGAAAATTGCAATCATTTTTTTTCTAAAACCTTTGTGGACAAGAGAGTAAATTTTTACATTTTGTTGATTTAACAAACTTTCAACTTTATCACCATCACGCTCGTCAACTTCAAATTCAACAAAGCCATCTTTTTCTTTAACATTATAAACAGAAAAGGTTTGTGAAATTTTGTTAAAAATTTTCTCTCGATTTAATGCCTTTATTTTAAAATGGGAGCGTTGCTGTTTTCTAATCAAAATTCTTCCACCTTTTTGATATCTCCTTCAATCTTTAAAGTGTTTTGAGTAAGTTCACTTAAAATCAAATTTTGTCCATTCACTTCAATTCTGCCCTTTTTGATTTTAAAAACAATCACATTGTCCGACAAAATAGTCAAGCCTTGATGACCTTCAACATACAAAATTTTGCCAGACAAATTGATGATATTATAATTATTTAAAACACTTTGTTCGATTTTTTTTAAATTGCCTTTTAATTCATCAAAAAAATTAAACATACATCTCCCATTTTATACAAATAAATATATGTACCAATTTTTTTAATCATGCTAAAATGATGTTAAACAAAAAAACTTGCATAAAATTTTGCAAGTTTTTACTGTCTTTCACAGAATTTCAATTTCTGCTTTATTTTTCTTCTCCATCGCTTGTATTATTTTCTTCTTCCATTTCTTGAATGCGTTTCTTAATTGTTTTTCTCATCTCTCGCCGTACAGCATTATTTGATTCGTCAAAAACCAATTTCCCATGGCCATTCTTTTTTGCAAGACTTACGATTTTGAATTTATAAATACTTTCTTTCAAAAGCTAATAGCCCCTTTAATTGTTGACACAAACTTTTCGCGCGCTTGCTCTATTTTCTCTCGTCTTTCTGCTTTTCTTTCTTGTCTTTCTTGCATTCTTCTTGCTTTTCTTTTCGCTTTTGCTTTTTTCTTCTCGCTTTTTTGCTACCAATGCCCTGTCTTCATCTTCTTGTTTTATTGCATATGCCAAGTATGTAACTTCAATTTCATCGACATCAACTTTGCCTTCGCCTAGTTCTTCATCAATAATCTCTTGAGCATCCTTGGCACTGCCTGTTTCAACCCAAATTTTTATATTGATTAGACCTATAAGCCTGCTGTTTAACCTTTTCAATTTGTTCTTGACTTACTTGTTTCATAAAATCCTCTCCTCTTATGTTATTATTATATCACTAACCTCATTTTTTGTAAACATGGTTAATAATCTCTATTTAGTCATCAAATTTATTAAAAACATTGCCCAGCAAAAGTGCCTTAACCTTGTTTGGCAGTTTGCTCATTTCTTTTAACAATTTTTTGTTTGAAATAACTCTTGAATATGAATGTTCGTTCATAAAATCGTTAAAATCTTTGTCTCGGTCAAACTTTGATTGTTTTTGTTGTTGATCAAAATGCACATCATCTTGCTCGGAAAATTGTGTAAAGCGCTTGTTATCATCCGAAAAATTATCAAAATTTTGCAATTGTTCCATTGCTTGTTCAGTTTGAGAAGGCTCGGCTTGTTCCAAATTTTCAATTTCAACTTTTTTGTTGATTTTTTCTTGTAATTTTTCAGTTTTTAGAGTGGCTTTTTGCTGTTTTTTCTGCTGTTTAAGTTGTTTTTTATCGCCTTTTACAACATCTGTATCAGAAAAAGTTTCTTCGCCCGACCCCAATCTGCGATATTTTTCAATCTGGTCATCAAGTTTATGCTTTGAACTGCGACTTCCCATAATCTTAAAAGCAATAAGCAGAGCGACAATAAGCACCCCACAAATTGAACATACAACAATTATAGCGGTCATGTTTCCCATTAATCATCATCTCCAAAAATATCATCACCATCATCGGTGCTATCTGTATCATTTTTATCATTTGAAATTATGCTTCTGCGCAAAGCGGTGTCTGCTTGCAAATTCATAAGTTTGTAATAGTCCATAACAGAGAATCGTCCCTCTTTGATTGCTTGGGAGATTGCGGCTGGGATTTGTGCTTCTGCTTCCAGCAGAGCGGTTTTGGTTTCTTCCGTTTTTGTTCTTGCGCGCAACTCTTTCATTTCTTCTGCATTTTTAAAGCGGTCGGCTTGCATTTGAGCATAAACCCTTTCTTTTTCTGCCTTTTTAACTTCCACATCAAGATTGATGTTGCGAACTATAGAAACATTTGACACCCTAGCATCTTGAATAATGTAAGCACAATCATGTCCTGCTTCGGCAAAGTTGACATTTTCAATCAAAATTTGAGGGTTAGAAAAAATTTCATTTTTGTCAAATTGTGGAATTTTTTTAATAACATTTTCAATCACAAACGACTTGATTTTGTCTGTAGAAAGACCAAACAAATAACGATGAATTTGAAGTTTTAAAGATAAGATTATATCTACAGAAATTTCGAAATTATCTTTTGAAATCCCCTTAATATTTGAAACATCAGAAGATACAAATTCCACTGCAGACTTCACAATTTCAAGTGAATTTTTTGTTCTAATTTCAAGAGCAGATGCAAGAGAAAAAGGTAAAGTTATTTGAGCCTCTTTTGCAAGTTTCATTGCAGAAACAACATCTTTAGCAT
>CALVNU010000107.1 GCA_944349915.1 uncultured Clostridia bacterium
TGTATATAAATGAAAATATCAATGAATCAGCATACGCAGGTAACAACGAAATAAAAAGTGTTGTTGTTGGTAGCCAGGTTTCTTCAATTGGCGACAGCGCCTTTAGTGGTTGCGCATCACTTTCAACTGTCAATATTACAGGAGAAATAAGCACCATTGGAGAAAAAGCTTTTAAAGGCTGTAGGACTCTCACCTCAATTAATTTACCAAATAGTATTTCAAAAATTGAAGGCGAAGCATTCAGCGGCTGTGAACAGTTGAAATTAAATCAATATGATAACGGTCTTTACTTAGGAAATGATGAAAACAAATATTTTAGAGGGACTTTAGATGGCGATGGACATACAATTTCAAATATAACTTTTTCAAATGCAGAGGGTGGCAACAGTGTTGGACTTATTGGATATGCAAACGGTGCAACAATAAAAGATTTGAAAATCACCGGCAGTGTAACTTATAACTTGGATGCCAACAATAGCAGTTTGTCGATAGGTGTGCTTTTAGGGCAAGGTTATAATGTGTCTATTTCAAATTGCGAGATTGATATAACACAAACAATAGTCTATGATGTTGATGCAAAGACAAGCATAGGCTTGATTGCTGGCACATTGGGAGGATCGACAGTATATAACACGATTGTAAGGCTAAGTTCTAATAGCGGAACACCGTCTATTCTTGACATAACACTTTCATCTAAATATCCATACAATATTGGCGGAGTGGTTGGAGCCTTTTCATCCGATAACACTCTTGAGCGCGTTTTATTTTTTGGAAATATAGAAGTCAAATATCCTAACGAAACTGCAGGCGGTGCTCTTGGTGGACTTGTTGGTTTTGTGCAAGGAAGTAGTAGTTTAATTTATAACAATATTTTTTCGGGAACACTTTCTGTTAGAGCCACAACTCAATCTGCTACAGATTCAACATCTGCTCTATCGGTAGGTGCTATTATTGGACAAATTTCTATCAACAGCCCGGTTGCAATTGAACAATTAAATTATTGCTACTGGACCGATAGCAATCTTAATGCGGTAGTCGGTAACGGCGAGCAGTTTGAAAATCCATTTGTTGCCACACCAACTTTATCGGCAAAAGATTCTATCTCATATTCATTTATATCAACAAGCGAAAATTTTAGGCCAGGAAGCACTCCTTTCGATTTCCAGACCGTCTTTGGCTCGCACGCAGGAAATGTTGTTTTGCAACAATTTCAAACTTTTGCTTTTTCAATAGACAGAAATTTTGACAATATAGTTGACAGCATATCTTTTACTTCTGGAGATATTTCTGCAGATTCATTAAATAATATAAGTTATGATACATCAATAACAATCACAATCAATCTTAAATCTCAAACTAAAGGTGGCACCGAAATCACAAATGTTCTTCCGTATTATGACTTGACGGACATTAAAGTCAATGGAAATTCAAAGATAAGCAGTGAAAGTTATGAAATAGATGTAAGAGACAATTCTTTTATAATCACTTTTAATGCAAATGGATACACAAGCGGTTCATATTCTTTTACATTTCAACCCAAGTATTACAGGTGTGAATATTCGGTTGCGCGCGATGGAGATATTGTGCCGGGTGGGGTGACTTTTTCAGGAAGCAGTCCGATTGAAACAATTGTGCAATCATATTCAATACAAAGTGCTCAAACAACAATAAACGCGGTTGCGCAAGGGTATTATACTTTTTCGCATTGGGAACTTTATTATCAAGACTCAAACAATCAGTGGAACGCAGTCCCAGAAAATACATGGACGGGTGCAAATGAAATTGTTGCGCCAACAATGCAAAGCCTGCCAATAAATTTCGGCGTTGCACCATTTGATCAAGCATTTAAACTTGTTGCCGTTTTCTCAAGCGAAAATGGCATTGCTGTTGATTTTTCAAACATTGATAATGACAGAATCAATCAAATCACGGTTTCAGGCTCTGTTTATTCTGGAAGTGCAATAACTGTGCTTAAAACATTGACAAATCTTACAGTTACCGTAACCATGAACGAAGGTTACAACCTTGACAATGCTCGCTTTATGACGCTTATTAGGTCTCTTTATAACGAAAATGTGCTAGAAGAAGATGTTATCAAGTCAAGTTCTGTCAGTGCAGAAGGTCTAAACACTTACACATTGTCTATTGATGTTGCAAAAATTTGTGATAATTCACAAGCACAAAGCATTTCTTTGTCGTTGCCAACTTTGGTAACAGACGGTGGTGAAGGCGATGGACTTCTCTGGCTGTGGATAACATTGCCTTGCGCTGTGGTTGTGCTGGGTTTAGCAATATTTTTGATAATCTACTTTAAAAAACGCGGACAAGCCAAGAGCAATCTTCAAAAACGAGAACGCGAAAAACAAAAAGAAACAAGTTATAAAGATTTTTATATGTAAAAATTGGGCGTAAAGCCCTTTTTTATTATTTTTGGTAAAATTGCATGTTTTTAAGCAAAAATTGAACAAAATTTTTAATCAACCTTAAAAAAGTTTGTAGAATTTTGATAAAATGTATATAATAAAGATAAAGAAAGTCTAAAACTAACAAAATTTGACACAAATCTTTAAAAAAGTTTAAAACCAACTCATGTTGAAAAAATGTAAGTTGGAAAATACAAAAACCAACTCATGTTGAAAAAAAA
>CALVNU010000108.1 GCA_944349915.1 uncultured Clostridia bacterium
AGAAAATTTATTAAAGGTAGGTAAAGCACACAAATTATTTTTTCCTTACATAAAAACTCTTAATCGAAGGGTCCAGGTCACAAACTTTCAGTTTGAGCCATTCGGCATCTGCCTGCCTCTCGGCATGCGCCTCATACTCCGCTCCCCTCATCAGTCCACCACGCGTTAGTCCTTATAAAATAAGGTTTTTTTAATATCAAGATACTAAAAATCAACTCAAAACTGTTTAAAATTTTTTAAACTCAATGCACTTTAAAATAGCCATTAATTGTCAAAGTTAAATTTCGTTTTTCTTAAAAAACCACCTCAACTAGGTGGTTTCTAAACTTCCTGTTTTTAGTTGATTTTAAATTCAACTGAATAACTCATTGTATCGCTTGAAAAAGCTAGTCTATGCCCAACAAAATTTCCAACGCTGTCAAATATATAATATGCCTCACCATATTCGAAAGTTATCTTGATTTTCATATAGTCGCTGTCAATACTTTCAAAAAGACCAATATCAGAAGAAGTCAACATGTTGTTTATAATATCTATTTGCAAAGCTTGTAAAATTAGTGAAGTCATATCTTCGTTAAAAATATATTCAGGTTTATCTGTTCCTTGGCTTATTGTAATATCAGTTTTATTAGTGGCACCTGATGTTGTGTCAGTGTTAATCGTCCCGCTTATGGTGTAATTATAACCGCCATTAATCAAATCACTTAACTCTGTATTTGTTGTAAAGATTTGTAAAGAATCGTCTTTATATTTATTTTCAACAATTCCTTGTAATTGATATTTGTGGGTTGCGTCGCTGTAATCAATTTTAATCGTTCCATTATATCCTGCAGTAGCCGTTTCTGCCATACCTTCTTCTCCCATCCATGTTGTCATAGCACTAGTCGCTGGGGTGTCTGTAGGCTCACCGTCTTCGGAAACAGCCAGCTCAACATAATCTCCAGATATGTCTAACAAAGATGATGTCTGTGAAAAATTGTAATTTATTTGTAATATTTCTGAAACCCCTGTCGATTGTGTTTCACCCTGACGAACAAGCAAAACTAAATATTTGTTATTTTGGATTTCATATCCACCAAAGCCATCGCCTACGTAGCTTTTTAAATCCCAAATTTTATAATCTGCCACGTGTGTGTTTACAGAATAACTATTCTGTTTCAGTGAAGTCCACCCCCTAGGAGAAACGGTAGGAAAATAATTTTCAGCAGAGTCAAAATTGCCAATTTCTTTTGAAACATAATTTGTTCCTTCAACAGGTTTTTCGTTTACTAATGTGGAATTAAAATCAAGTAATTTATACTCCAAATTCAAAGCATCTAGTTCAGCTTTGTCTTGTTCGGTTAAATCTTCAAATTTAATCAAGGTTTTGTCAAACCAATCATCATCTCTGGCACTTGTTTGATACCTTCCAATCTTTAATCTCGCACCGTCGACATAAAAAGTAAACTCACTGCTCTCATCAGACGAACTAGCTATACTATCCGGAGTTGTGTCTACAAATGAATCAAAGCTATCGCTTATGTTTGATGGGACATTTTTTAATGTAAATGGATCAACATTTTTCCCTTCACTAGCCTTGTAAGTGTCCGATTCTGGAATTCTAACAGAAATATTTACGGTCTGCCCAACTGCAAAACTGTCGTCGCTCCACAAATATGACATTTTAAAAACATCACTAGAAGAGTCATAATGCATGATTTCATAAAACGCTTTATTATATTGATCGTAAAAATGAGTGATGTATTCACCCCGAGCCCACTCACTACCATTTATTGAAAATTCTAGTGAAGAAGACGTGATGCCCTCGTCACTCGCCACTTCATAGCCTTCATGATGAAAATTTTCAATTTCCATTAACACAGAACCTTGATAATCTTGTAAAATGTTTACAACCTCAACGTTGTTCGTTCTGTCCAACTTTTCAGGTTCTGATTTTCCTCCACAAGCAGTAACCAAAAATGCAGTTGGAATAATTACCAATGATGCAAGCAAAAGTCCAGCCGTTTTACTTTTAAAAAAGTTTCTTTTCATTTTTTTCTCCTTTTATTTATATTTCGCAAAGTTAAAGAAATTATGGCATTTTATTAAACTATTTTTTTAAATTCTAAAAATTCCCAATTTGGTTCGTTTGTCGCAAATGTTGTCCATGGCGATAACCAAAGCGATTAAGAACGGTATGTCCTCTTCATTTGCTTCCAACATAAAGGCATCTTTTACTATTGTAAATTTTCTATCAATTGTCCCCATCACTTCACCGTTTCTTAATATTTTTGAATGAAATGAGAAAAATTTTCCATCTATTTTTATTTCGTCTTTATACCCCTCGACAAAAAACTCATTTCTGACTGTAAAATATTTATCTTTAACGGTGGCAATTTTCGTTTTGTTCGCGTCATAGATGTAAGCCTTGTGAATAAACCAATTAAACCATTTGTTTCTTATTTTAAAAAGTCTTTTTCCCTGCATATCGCAAACGTATTTTACCCTTGTTATACTAAAAATGCGCCCCTTAACCTTAAAGACAGGCTCTTTGTTTTCATTTACAACCGATGAACCTCCACCAATAGACCAAAATTTGTTCTTTATATATACTTTCATAAATCC
>CALVNU010000109.1 GCA_944349915.1 uncultured Clostridia bacterium
CATAACACTCTTTTCTTCGCCAACAGATAATCCCCCTATTGCAATACCACATTTGGCATAAGGTAAACAGTCCTTTACGCACTCTTCTCTTAGATCTTTAAATAAGTTGCCTTGTACAATCGGAAACAACATTTGCTCTTCATTATTATGCGCTTTAAAACATCTTTCAAGCCAAATTTTTGTCAACCTTTTTGCCTCGACAGCCTCTTGATAAGTGGCACCAGCCTCTGTGCATTGGTCAAGCGCCATAATAATATCCGCCCCCAACGCCTCTTGAATTTCCATATCCTTTTCTGGAGTGATAAAATGCTTTGCTCCACTCAAATGAGAGCGAAATTCCACACCTTCATCACTTACCTTTCTAAGTTTTGAAAGAGAAAAAACTTGAAAACCACCACTATCTGTCAAAATTGGTCTATCCCAATTCATAAATTTATGCAAACCACCTGCCTGTTTGACAATTTCGTGCCCTGGACGAAGATACAAATGATATGTGTTGGAAAGAATGATTTGAGCGTTAAGTTGTTTCAAAACTTCTGGTGTCAACCCCTTGACAG
Organism: uncultured Clostridia bacterium; assembly: GCA_944349915.1. Lineage (GTDB taxonomy): Bacteria > Bacillota > Clostridia > Christensenellales > UBA1242 > Caccovivens. The sequence goes on from CALVNU010000109.1 coordinate 558, forward strand.
TTGCTTGAGTGCCAACTGGCATAAATATTGGCGTTTCTATGTCTCCATGTGGAGTATGCAAAATCCCAGCCCTTGCGCCTGTTTTTTTACAAACTTTCAATATCTCATAAGAAAATTTTTCCATGAACTTCTCCTAGTAATAAATTATGATTAATCTATATATTGTATGTATTCTGCATGCATAAATGCAATATTTTGTACTATTATGCAAATTCTGTTTAAAGTTGATATCTTATTAGTTTAAGAATTTTAACCTTGTTTTTAAGGATTTTGCCAAATTTTTTAAGGTTTAAATCTTGTTTAATAAAATTTTTATCATAAGGTTTAGTTTTTAATAGATAAACATTGCATCACCAAACGAGAAAAAGCGATATCTTTCTTTGACTGCATGCTGGTAAATTTTCATTGTTTGGTCATACCCTGCAAATGCCGACACAAGCATTATTAAAGTGCTTTCTGGCAAATGAAAGTTTGTTATAAGGGCATCTACTATTTTAAATTTATAAGAAGGATAAATAAAAATATTTGTATCACCCTTATATTCCCGCACTTTCCCATCTTGCACAGCAACACTTTCAAGAACTCGAACACTGGTTGTCCCAACTGCAACAACCCTTCTGCCTTCCGCTTTTGCTTGATTGATTTTTTGCGCATTTTCTTTGCTCATCTCAATATATTCGCTATGCATATTATGGTTTAAAATATCCTCTTCCTTTACCGGCCTAAATGTTCCTAGCCCAACATGCAACAAAACTTCAACAATCTCAACGCCCTTTTCTTTCAATCTATGCAAAAGTTCTTGGGTAAAATGAAGGCCAGCAGTTGGTGCCGCAGAGGAACCTTCTATTTTTGAATAAACCGTTTGATATCTTTCTTTATCTTTTAGTTTTTCATGAATATATGGTGGCAAAGGAACTTGCCCAACTTCCGCCAGTCGCTCTTCAAAGACACCTGAAAAATTAAACTTAACCAAACATTCTCCATAATCTTTCTTTTCTAGCACTGTCAAACTTAAATTTTGACTAATATGAAGTTCCGTGCCTTCTTTAAGCCTTTTGAAGGGTCTTGCAATAACTTCCCAAGTTGTCAAATCAAGCCGTTTTTGAAGCAAAAGTTCTATTTTAGCACCAGTTTCTTTATAGCCAAAAATTCTAGCAGGCAAAACTCGTGTATTGTTTATAACAAGCACATCTCCCTTTTCAAGATAATCTGCTATATCATAAAAATGTTTATCTTCAATTTTCTCATTTTTACGGCTAAAAACCAGCAACCTCGAACTGTCTCGCTTTTCTAAAGGTTTTTGAGCAATCAACTCTTCTGGCAAGTCGTAAAAATAACTAGACTTCTTCATCAAATCTACATTGTTTATATTAGACATAATTCCTCGTGTTATATAATAAAGTTTGTTTATAAAATATTCTCAAATTGCTATTTATTGTTTATCAATCTCTGTTTATTGATATTGTTTCGTGTCTTTTTATAAATCTCTAATTGTTTGTTCATTCAATTATTTTTCTGTTTGCAGTTTTTAATATCTTGTTGATTCATAGACTTTGTTGACTTGCCTACACATAAGGTCGCATCGTTTGCAAGAAAAACACTTGCATCTTTATTTTGCGATATACTCAAGCCCAAAATGTTTGTATGCGCCTTCAAGCACAATTCTTCCCCTTGGAGTTCGTGAAATAAAGCCAAGTTGCAAAAGATATGGCTCATACACATCTTCAATAGTTGTTGCATCCTCACTAATCGTTGCCGCCAAAGTATCAAGCCCAACAGGACCGCCACCAAATTTGTTTATCATAGTAAGCAAAATCTTGCGGTCTATAGTGTCAAGCCCAAGGTCATCAATCTCCATAACCTGCAAGGTTTTATCTGCGATTGCTTTGTTTACATGCCCTTCTCCCAAAACTTGAGCATAATCACGCACACGCTTTAAGAGTCTGTTTGCAATTCTTGGTGTGCCACGCGACCGTTTTGCTATTTCTCCTGCAGCATCATCATCAATATTTATCCCCAAAATTTTTGC
>CALVNU010000110.1 GCA_944349915.1 uncultured Clostridia bacterium
ATGTTTTTTTCCATTATGAACAGCAAATGTAAAGCCTACAAAATCTGGATAAATTGTAGACGATCTTGACCAAGTTTTGATAGGTTTTTTGATTCCCGACTCTTGCATTTGAGCCACTTTCTTAAGCAAACTTGGATGAACATAAGGTTTTTTATATGATGATTTGCTCATAACTCTCTCTCCTAATTAATCCTCTTAACCATCAAGCGGTTAGAGCGATTTTTTCTCTTTCTAGTCTTGTAACCAAGAGCAGGTTTACCCCAAGGAGTAACAGGTGAAGCCATTCCGACAGGGCTCTTACCTTCACCACCACCATGCTTGTGGTCATTAGGGTTCATAGCCACACCACGAACGGCAGGTCTAACACCCATATGTCTTTTTCTTCCAGCCTTGCCAAGAGAAACAAGTTCATGGTCAAGATTTCCAACTGTTCCGATTGTTGCACGGCAAGAAAGAAGAACTTTTCTCATTTCTCCAGAAGGAAGTCTTAAAGTTGCATACTTTCCTTCTTTCGCCATAAGTTGAACAACAGCGCCAGCAGAACGAGCAAGTTGTCCGCCCTTTTTAGGTTGAAGTTCGATATTGTGAATTGTTGAACCAACAGGAATTGAAGAAAGTGGAAGATTGTTTCCAACTTTGATTTCAACATTTTCACCACTCATAACGATGTCGCCATCTTTAAGTCCAAGTGGTGCGATAATATATCTTTTTTCACCATCTGCATAACTTAAAAGAGCAATGTAAGCAGACCTGTTTGGGTCATATTCAATTCCAACAACCTTTGCAGGAATGTTGTCTTTGTTGCGTTTAAAATCGATAATACGATATTTCTGTCTGTTTCCGCCACCTTGATGACGAACTGTAATTTTGCCTTGAGCATTTCTTCCAGCATGTTTATCTTTCTTTGCAAGAAGAGATTTTTCCGGTGTCTTTTTTGTAACTTCTTCATAGGAAGAGGTTGTATAGAATCTTCTTCCAGCAGAAGTAGGTCTATGAATTTTGATTGCCATAACTTTCTCCTCCTATTAGTTCAAACTGTCAAAGAACGCAATTGTTTTGGAATCTTTGTCAAGTGTTACGATTGCTTTTTTGTAATCACTAGTTTTTCCTTCCGTTCTTCCAGACTTTGTATTTTGGAACTTTTTGTGTCCTTTAACATTGATAGTGTTAACTTTATCAACTTTAACACCAAAAAGTTCTTCGACTGCTTTTTTGATTTCAATTTTGCCAGCATTTTTGTTTACAAGGAAAGTGTAAACTTTGTTTTGGATGCCAGCAAAGCTTTTCTCTGTGAGAATAGGTTTGATGATTATTTTCTGTGCTTCCATTATTCTGCATACGCCTCCTCGATAGATTTGATTGCCGACTGTGTGATAACAAGATTTTTGCAAGAAACAATATCGTATGTGTTAAGTCTTGCAATTTCTTCAACATCAAGAGTTGGAATGTTTGCAACCGACAGAATTGTTTCTTTAGAATTTTTATCACTTACAACAAGTGTGTTGCCTTTAAATTTGAAAGCATCAACAAATGCTTGAGCATTTTTAGTTTTTGCGCTGTCAAAATCAAATTTGTCAAGAACAACAACTTCGTTTTGTCTAATTTTTTGACTTAAAGCACTCAAGAGCGCAAGTCTTTTCTTTTGTTTGTTAACCTTTTTAGAAAAATCTCTAGGTTTTGGAGCAAACACAACTCCACCGCCAGTCCATTGTGGACCCTTTGTAGAGCCTTGTCTTGCTCTGCCTGTTCCTTTTTGACGCCAAGGTTTTTTGGCGTGTCCTCTTACTTCACTTCTTGTAAGGGTTGATTTTGTTCCCTGTCTTTGATTTGCGTTATAAGCAACAACGACTTCGTGAATAAGAGGTTCATTATACTCAATAGCGAAAAGGTCGTCTGCAAGGGTTGTTGAGCCGACTTCTTGCGCTAACACATTATAAACTTTAACTTTTGCCATGACCTTCTCCTTTATTTAGTAACCTTTTTTGCTTCCTTGATGGTTACGATAGCGCCTTTAGGTCCAGGAATGCAACCCTTAACCAAAAGAATATTTCTTTCGCTGTCAACTTTAACGATATCAAGGTTTTGAATTGTAACTCTTTCAACACCATAGTGTCCTGGCATGTGTTTGTTTTTGAACACTCTTGATGGAGTTGAGTTTGCACTCATAGAGCCGACTTCTCTATGAACAGGTCCAGTTCCGTGAGTCATTTTAAGTCTGTGTTGGTTCCATCTTTGAATAACTCCGGTAAAACCACGACCTCTTGTAGTTCCGCATACATCAACTTTGTCGCCTTCGGCAAAGATGTCTGCTTTGATTTCTTGTCCAAGACTGTAGTCGGAACTATTGTCAAGCTTAAGTTCTTTTACCATCTTGTAAGTTTCAACACCTGCTTTTTTGAAAGCACCAGTTCTTGGTTTGTTAACTCTTTGCGCTTTTTGTTTTTCAAATGCCACAACAACTGCATTGTAGCCGTCTTTTTCATTGTTCTTAACTTGAACAACTGGGCAAGGACCAGCCTCAACAACTGTAACTGGGATTACAAGTCCCTCTGGAGTGAAGAC
>CALVNU010000111.1 GCA_944349915.1 uncultured Clostridia bacterium
GACATCAGTATTGTATCCGTTTATAATAGTATTGTTTTTGATTGATATATCAAAAACTGGCACATAGGCACAGGAACAGGCACAACGATAAAATTTGTTAAAGCCATAATTGTGTTTCAAGTGCTAAAAATTAACGATTAACCGTTAAATAATTTTTTTAATTTAAGGAGGGGAGTGATGGCAACTTTTACATGGTATAATGGTGAAGTACCAACTGGCATTAGGGTAAAACAGGTATATGGAATTATTTTTGACACAAAAGGCAGAGTGCTTATGAAGGTGTCAAATTCAGATGGAGCAAAAAGTTATTCTTTTGCAGGGGGAAAGCCAGAAAAAACCGATCAAGATAGGCAGGCAACTTTGAGAAGGGAGTTTCTTGAGGAGATAAACACGACTATTGGAGATGATATATATCTTGTCGGGTATCAATTAGTGGATGAAGAAAATGGTACTCCACCATACGCGCAAGTGCGCATGACAGGTATCGTCAAAGAAATTGGCCCAGTTCACCCAGATACAGATAATGGCGAAACATATATCAGAATGTTTGCTAGCCCAGAGCGAGCAATTGAGCTTCTCAATTGGGGCGAAGTTGGAGCAAAACAGGTGCACGAAGCGTTGCGCATTGCAAAAGAACATTTAGGCATCAAAGAATCTTCCACGGAAGAAGAATGTGTTTAATAAATGCTATTAACAAATATACAGCCAAAATTATACAGTTAATATTAATTTTAAGTTTATTTCAATGAAAAGATTTCTGCGGTCATGCCGTTGTTTTGAAATGTGAGAAAATGATTGGAAGAATTGCCTTTTAAATCACTTTTATTTCTCTACTTTGTTTTAACCGTTTTAATTTTTAAAATGAAACAATCCGCTCTAGAGAATATTTGCCAAAATTGTGATGCAATATATGTCAAATTTCTCAAGCAGAATCTAGAATATTCAATAGAGTGGTTTTGCTAAATTGTCAGCGAAATTATCTGGATGACAAGGGCTTTTTTCTCACTATTTCAAAATCTAATTCAAAATTATCTTTATAATTATAATCAATTTGTATCACTTCCTTTTGCAATAATACTTGATTGTTATATTATGGCAGTATCGCAACACGATAATTAAATTTTTTATTATTATATCTTCCTTGAAATTTTAACTCAAAGCTTTTTCATCTAGTAATGGCACAATATCAATAGCAGGTTCTTCATAAGGATGTATCTTTCTAATCTTTTCAAGAACATTCTTTACATTTTTTATATCACAAATTGCTTCTATTTTTTCTTCTTTGACAAATTCAAGTTTATTTTTTGTCCCTATGTGCGGATTCGCATTTTCGTTAGGTATAAATGTCCCAATACATTTTGTGGAACTTGTGCAAAAAGAATAGTTTCCAATTACCCCTACCCCTGCTTCACACATTGCTTTTCTTACATCATCAACATTTTTTATAGGCACAGTCACAAATATTTTAACTTTTTTAACATCAATTAACATTTCTTTTTCTCCTTTTATAAGAATAAACACTCTAGACTGGCGTTTGGGCATTATAGGACAGACAAATTAAACAAAAGAATACCTTTCAATGATAAGGTATTCTTTTATTCTACTAGTTTCAAACAGGTTTAACCTTATTTTTATAAAATCATTTCTATTTTAAACAACTTTTACAAATTCATCGTTGCCCAAACTATCAAATGTGTCTTCTAAAATGTCAAACCGACTTCCAGATGTATATATCGTATTTTCTCTAATATCTACATGTACAATATAGACAAAATTAGAATCTTCTTCTATGATGATAGCAGTAGAGCCGAATAGATAATCAACTGTGTAGTTATTATATGTAATTGTAGCGCCATTAACAACGACAGATTCATCAAAAGCATTTTTGTATGTGCCATTATAAATACCTGACTCAACTTCCAAATCTACAAGTTTCGTAAAAGTATAATAATCAGTGTATTTACTGGTTGATAATTCAAATTTTACAATATTATTATTTATATAAATATTGTTAATACTAAAACCATATGTGCTTTCAAAGTTTTCATCAACTGTGTATTGTCCATCTCCAAGACTTGTATAAGATGTTGTTATTGAATAAAACTTTGGCTCTGTATAATTCATATATGTTACAATTGTTGCCATATTGTTTTTATCAAAAGAAATATATGTATGCTTCCAATAATCATCATTATTCATATCTGGGCTATAAGCAGGGGAACCATCGGTATATTTTCTCACTACATTTGATATTGCATAACTTCCTTCAATTTCATTTTCTATTGTTTCTTCCTGACTAACTTCCTTAAATGTTGCCACGATTATTATATCTTCATTTGGCATTGTAAAACTATAAACATTTTCGGAAATTAGATTAATTTCTATGTTATTACTTGAAATTATCTGGTCAATTTCATATCCAGTCTCTGGAGAAACAACAATATAAATCATCTCGTTTGCTTTTGCCGTGTTTTTACTTAAAGAAATTGATCCGTTTTCTGAATTAACTACAAAAATATTATTAGATTCTTCGTCAATAGCCAGTGCTTTAAATGTTGCCATAATTGTTACATCTTCATTTGGCATCGTAAAACTATAAACATTTTCGGAAACTTTGGAAAATTCAACCATAGGCACTGCGGTCAAAGCATTGAGCTCATATCCATTGTTTGGGGATACCGCAATCATAATATTATCTCCCTCTTCAGCCGTAGATGAACTAGCGACAATTGTCCCATTTAAATCGCTATTTGTTGTGATATCATAATTATTAGATGAATTATCACATCCAGATAATACCAATCCAAGAAATAAAACCAACAAACACGAAACAATAATTGCTATAACTTTCCTTGTTTTTGCTACCATAATATCCTTCTCGCTAAAATAATTTTAACACTACAACATCTTTAAGTCAACAAAAAATGATATTTTAGTCTAGTCGATTTGAAACTAGCAGTATTTTTGAAAAAGAAAAGAGTATAAATTAAGGTTATTTATCTTAAAATATACTCTTTTTTTGTATTATGTTAGTTGTTTGGGTTTAATAAGATGTGTTTTTGAATTTGATATATGTTTTAAATCACTACATACACATCATATGATTTTATAAATGTTTTAATTGTTCCGCCTTTATATCTTCTAGTG
>CALVNU010000112.1 GCA_944349915.1 uncultured Clostridia bacterium
TCTACATATAGTTTTTCTTATATTATCATCTAACAAAACATTAAAATAGCTTGCATTATCTCTATATGTTATTCTTTTAGTATCAACAACACCATTTAAAAGGCTTTTTACTATTGCGTAGCCTTCTAATTCTTCAAGAGTTGTTATAATTTCGTTTTTTGTTTTTTTGGTTTCTTGTTTGGAGCTTAAATTAAAATCGAGGGATGTTTTCATTACTTTTGACATAAAGAGGTTAAATGCTTCTATGGTAGTATTTTTATGTTTTTCAATAATTCTATCGGTAATGCGACCTTCACAAACTCCAGATTTATTTATTAAATACCTTATAAAATCATCACTTGGCTGTCTGTATTCATTTTCAATAACTTCTTCAAATTGCTTGATATACTTTAAATCACCTGCGTTTGAAAATGCTTTTTCTATATCAAAATTTTCTTTGCAAAATTCAGAGAGGGTTTCTATCTGATTTTCTTTGAAATCTAATAAGTTAAAGGTAAAAAACGGTTCATTATCTAATTTGCCAGCAGATTCAATATCAGAAAAGAATTTATATACAATGCCATTTGATAAAATTATAAACTTTGCGTCAGTAACGCTAAAATATCTTATAAGTTGAGTTGCGTGTTTTTTAATATCTAAAGATTTATTATCAACTTTCTTGCACTCAATAAGTATTATCGGTTTATTATCTTTTAATATTGCGTAATCAACCTTTTCACCTTTTTTAACTCCGACATCTGCAATATATTCTGGCACAACTTCAATAGGATTAAATACATCATACCCAAGAGCATTAATAAAAGGCATAATTAATGCGTTCTTCGTTGCTTCTTCTGTTTGCAAGCTGTCTTTCATAGCTGAACAGCGTTCTTTTAGTTGGTTAATCTTTTCAATAAATTCCATATAGCAAATACCTCATTATTTTTTAACTACCTCAACAGGATATTAACACAAAAAGGAATATAAATATACCTTATTTAAGTTAAGGAATAGAAAGAGAGTTAAAAAGTAGTCATAAATATTCTATTTTAAGAAAAATAGCGAGGTACAACCCTATGATATTTTACGACAAGGAATTTTTAGGCAAAAAATTTAAAGAATATAGAAAAAAGGCGAAATTAACCCAAGAAGAACTATCGGAAAAGATAGGAATTGCAGAAAAACACTATGGAAAACTGGAAAGAGGTGTTTTTATGCCTAGTCTTGAAACATTTTTTAAATTAATAGATGTTTTAAATGTTCCGCTATCAGAGTTTGGGTTTCAAGTTGAAGAAAACAAAAATACGAATAGGGATAAGATTGTTAAAGAAGTGTATTCTTCTAATAATGCAGAGTTAGAGTTATTTTTAAATTTCATAGAGTCGATAAAGAAATATAATAAGAAAATTAAGGGATAGGATTATGGGTAAGCGTCAAGAATATACAAATGAATTGCTAAATTTACTATATAACTCAAAGCAGAATAACAAAACATTACTAGAAGTAAATAAAGGAGTTAAAGAGCTTATAAGAAAAGATATAAGCGGTATGATTGAGGTTATAGATGAATTAAATATACTAGGTTATACGCATATAGTAGCTAAAAGAGGTATAGGGCAGAACTTTTTTACAACTATACCAGAGGATTATTTGACATTAAGGGGTGAAGAGTATTTTATACAAAATTATGCGTATAACTTTTCTTTTTAAATATTATGTTTTAATTTATTTATTTTTATTTTTCTACATAATAAAGTATTTTCATCTGTGTATAATTCAACTATAATAAGCCTTGGGTTATCAGAAATTATATCAATGGTCATTTGTAAGTGTTTTTCTTTATCTACTGTTTTTGCATTAAAATCTGTTGATGCAATTGTGCCTGCAAAATAATCTGGAATTCTAATAATTTTATCAAATTCAAAAACATTATCGCCTTCTTTACATATTGCAAGTTTATTTTGAGGCGGTATTTTAGTCTGATTAATACTATGCATAGAAAATGAATTTATATTATATAAATCATATAAAATGCTATCGCAATAATTACACATATCGTCTCTATCAGATATCCAAATTGTTCCATTTGTATGTTTTGTATTTTTATACAAAAAATTATTTACGTAAGAAGCAAATATCGAATTCCAAAAAATATTAGAATATAATTTTTTATTAAAATTATTCTTTTCAGCATCTTTTAATAATAATTTGAGCTTTTTTGCAATTTTGGGGTATCTGTTTAAGCAAGACTCATAAGTATTTTTATTTGAAAAGATATAAAATTTTTGTCTTTTTGATTATTTATTTTACTTTTATAAAAAAGTCTTTTTCGTTTATTATGAAAATTATTGAAAAAAAGAATGGACTTTTCAATAATTCAACAGTATTTTTATCTATATTTTTTATATTTTTTATATCTTTAGGCAAAACTTCTTCTATTTTTGATTGTAAAAAATTAAAATCAATATAGGGGAATATAGTATAAGCAAAACAATTATTAGCCTTATTTTTAGAGTCTAAACAATAGTCGCTCGCAATACACCATTTTGATTGTTTGATAAATTTTTTGTAGTAGCACTTCCATAAATGTTTAGGTTCTTTATCAAATATTGAGTTTAGTAAATTTACAAGTTCTGATAGTTCGGAAAAATTGGTGTCCATATAATAAGTATAATACTGATGCTATTATAACTATAGTCTATATACAAAAATGAACCCGCCTGCAAAACAGTATGGGTTCGTTTTAATTTTAAATGGTGGAGATTAGGAGATTGTCTTGACCTGTTCGCGTTAAACGTGTCTACGGATTTTGCTTCAAAGACCTCACGTTCTTTTTGCAAAAGTCCTCCGCACTCTGTAAGGTTTAATGAGACATTTGAGTTGTCGAATAATAGCCTTAATTAGGCAGTATGTTTGAATATTAGCGGTATTTTTTAAATTGACTGTGATTACTCAAATTGGTCTTTTGCTACTCTTTTTGTCTCTCAAAATCCAACAAAAATCAAATAAATTACCTGAAACTTAAGCACTGATAGGGTTATAGCGATTTTAAATAAAGGACAAAAATGTTCCATTTAAAAAGTCCAATTTTAAGTCGGAACAAAGTCGGAAATGCTTATTATATGTAAATAATAGTAATATTGGTTCTATAAGATATTACAAAAATGACTAAATTTTACTTCAAATTCTATAATTTCAGTCAAGAAATTTATAATTTAAAATCGTTTTTCATAAATTCCAACAATGTAGTGCCCGTATTAATTTGCCGGTGTGTAACTCCAAATACATTTAATGCTTCAAAAATATCTTCCTTATTTTTATCAAAATGGGGATTACTATAATATATAATTTTGTTTTTTATCAACTCAGGAGATTCTAGTTTAATACGAGCACGCTTATTCAATAACCACCAAATATCAATTTCGGCAAAATCCATACCAAATCCTAAAATATAAATATTGCTGAAAAAGAATAACTCTGCCCAAGAACCATAGTCTCTTAATTTTTTATCTTTACATTTTTCTTGAATACTTTTTTGTCCAATATGACTATTTTGTGAAGATTTATATTCCCCTTTGATGTATGTATTTAATTTTGATAGGCTTCCACAGTATTGATCAAAACCTAAAGTGATAGATTTAATAACATCTATATCTCCATGTATTTTCCACAATATAATCTCTTTCTTTTTAGAATCAATAAATTTTTTGTATCTTCGAATACTATATATTTTCTCTGAGGAATTATTTTTATCATTCTTATAACCACATTTCTTAAGAATATATTCAATGCCATGGTCATAATTTGTGGTTATAATATTATCTATTTTATTCTTGATTAAAAAGTCTCTAAACCAACTTGCAATGCTTTCTTTTTGGGATATTGCATTTTTTATGTTTTGTTCGATACTACTTGTTAATTCTTTTTTTATAGATTCTTCCGTTTTATCAGCATTTTGTATAAAATTTTGTTCATATAAAATCGGATAATTTTTTATCTTACTTGTTTCAGACTTTAATAAACTTTTCCAAGCCGGAATCTCTGGAGCTACAGACATAGAAAATCCGTTACCTAAAAATAATGTATTCAAAATAATACCTCCAACATTAAATTTTATTTGTTATTTCTATACCATATAATGGCAAATCAATTAAATTATCCGTTTTCTTATAATCTGCCATTGACGTTCTTATTGCATAATTGGGTTTAAATTTTTCCATATAAACCTTCAAACTTTTAGCTTGTAAGTTCCTTTCCGCCTTTACTTCAACAGGAACAACATCAGATTTTATTTGGATAACAAAGTCAATTTCAGCCCTGCTGGTTTCATTAGACCAATAAAAGACTGGTAAATCTTTAATTGTCTTAAATTGTTGTAAAACATATTGTTCGGCTATAGCTCCTTTAAATTCTTCAAATATACGATTACCGTCAATAATCGTATCTGCTTGTAAATCTGTCATTGCACCTAATAGACCAACATCCAGCACAAATAACTTAAATGAGTT
>CALVNU010000113.1 GCA_944349915.1 uncultured Clostridia bacterium
ATATATAAAAAACATATAAAAAATAATAAAAAACATGAAAAAACATATAAAAAATGAAAAAAATATATAAAAAAATGAAAAAAATATATAAAAAATAATTTTTAAAAATAAAAAACTTAATGTATTTTAGAAAATCGTGGTTGCCAATCTCTTTTGGCTGTATGTAAAAAATTAGAAAATTGTTGCATGAAAAATATATAAATAAAACCTAGAAAATTAAAAATTAATAAGTAAATAAAAATATACAAAAAATAGCAAAAACATGAAAATTTTTGCTATTTTTATTTCAAACTTTATATAAATATCTATTTTAAAAATTTTTTATTTTAATCTTCGTGATAATTTTAAAATTAATTATAAATTGGGGAAATTAATCGCGTTTGAATGTTTTATAGATTTTTATATTTTTGATTTATTAAGAACAAAAAACTTTTTAATTTTTGGTATTTCTTAATTTTTCATAATTTAAGCCCATTGCATCTTTCATTTTTGCAAGCATTGTTTGAGCAGATTTTCTTGCTTTCTTGCTACCTTCAAACAATATATCGTAAACTTTATCAACATTTTTTTCAAGTTCTTGGCGTTTTGCGCGAATAGGAGTTAACAATTCATTGATGATATTATTTAAGAAAAGTTTTACCTTTACATCTCCCAATCCACCGCGTTGATAATGGGCTTTTAATTCATCTAAATTTTTGTATTCTGGCAAATATTTTGCAAAATGCTCATCTTTACAGAAAGCGTCAAGGTATGAAAATACGATATTGCCTTGTATTTGGCCGGGGTCGGAAACTTTGATATGGTTAGGGTCGGTGTATGCCGACATTATTTTTTCTTTAACTGTTTTTTCGTCATCACACAGATAGATTGCATTTCCAGCCGATTTTGACATTTTGAGTTTGCCGTCAAGCCCTGGCAAGCGTGCACAGATTTTGCTTTCTGGCAAAAGTGGTTTTACTTCTCTAAAAACATTTCGGTAGGTGTTATTGAAAGAGTGCACAATTTCTCTTGTAACTTCAATTACAGGAAGTTGGTCTTCTCCTACTGGAACGATATTTGCATTAAACGCCAAAATATCCGCCGCTTGCGAAACAGGATAGTTTAAAAATCCAATTGGCAGAGATTTTTCAAAAGCGCGCTGTTTTATTTCATCTTTAATGGTAGGGTTGCGTTGCAATCGAGAAACTGTTACAAGGTTCATAAAATATGCGGTTATTTCAAATAGTTCTGGAACTTGTGATTGAATAAAAATTGTAACTTTTTTAGGGTCAATGCCTGCAGAGATATAATCAATTGCAACTTGAATAATGTTGTTTTTGATTTTATCTACATTATCTGCATTGTCTGTCAACGCTTGGGTGTCGGCTATCATTATATAATATTCACTGTAATCACCTTGGTTTGCCAGTTCAATTCTAGTTTTAAGACTTCCAACATAATGACCAAGATGCAGATTGCCTGTAGGGCGGTCGCCTGTTAATATAACATTTTCCATAAATTTATTATCCATAATTTCTCCAAAACAACTTTAAAATTTCGTGATAAATCTCGCGATACAAGTTTGTAATTTGATTATATTTTTTTTGTTTGCATAAGTCAAGTTTTTGCAAGTTTTTGATTTCAAAAATTAAAAAATTTGCAATTTTAACTCAAAAAAACAGATAAAACGCGTTAAAATGGTGTAAAAATTGCAAAATAACCCCACAAAAGATATAAAAAAGTTTAGAAACTTAAAAATTTTAAAGTTTTTTATTTTCAAATAAATCTGCAAATGCAGAAAAATAATCTGTACAAGATAAAAATTGATATACAATTTTGCTTTTAATTTCAAAACAAAAAAATGTTTAAAAAATGTTTTTAAAAGGGCTGTTTTTGTTTGCTTTTGTCGAAACAAAAGGATATAATATAAATGAATTAATTTTCAATTAAATGTATTAATTCAAAATAAATCTACAAAATAATTTTAAATGTGAGGAGTCTGTTATGTCAAAGAAAATTACAAAAGGACTGACAATCTTGGCACTGGCAATTTTAAGTTTGGGGGCAATATTCTTAATGCCTTCTCTTTTAAGTTGGGGGCGCTCTCCGCAAGTTAGCGCAGAAGACAAAATCCAAAATAACGATAATGCTATTGTTTGGACAGAAATCGAACTTAATGATGCAAACATTGTTACTGCCACTCATTATGGTTTGTCATGCATGGAAATTGACACGGCCGAAGACCTTGCCTTGTTTTCTTATGAGGTAAATAGGGGAACCGTTGGTTATGTCAATGCAAATGTTTATCTGGCAGGTGATATCGATTTGTCGGCAGGGCTTTGGACTCCTATTGGAACAAGCACAAATCCTTTTCAAGGCAATTTCTTTGGAAATGGATTTGCCATATCTAATATAGTTATAGCGCAGGCTTCTCAATATGCAAGCACAGACATTGGTTTGTTTGGTGCAATTAGAGGAGGCTCAATTGTAGACCTTACAGTTTCTGGCGCTTTTGCTGTTTCTTCTATAATAGACAGTTCAACCACCGTTGGAACGCTTGTTGGCAGAGTTTCTGACGGAGCGTCCATTGTAAACTGCTTTGACCAAACGATGCAACCAACCAATACTACATATAAAACCATCGGAAATGCAGAGGCGGGAACTTATGTAATCTATCCATCAAGCAAAAACGGACAAGAAGTAAGCCTTACAACAAAAGAAGAGATGACAAACGCAATCACAATTGCAACAGACTCTTCAACAAAAGGATATTCTGCATTCTTCAACACAGGTGTAACTCCAGGCTCTTCCGACCTTGAAGGAACGGGCGTAGGTTTTTATCGTAGCGGAAAATATTTCTTTAGTGGAAGCCAAAAAGATTCTCAACAAATTCGAGTTGCTTACGCAGACACAGACTATGCGACAGTGCTTACAGGCTTTACCAATGTTTTATATGCAAGCAAGGCTCCAGTTTTAAGAAATGCCGTTAGCGGAAGTGATGTTTATGTTCTTCGCACAGGCTATCAAGCAACTATAGCATCTCCAACCGTTGCAAATAGCGGTATTGTCAATATAACATGGCAAACAGCAACAGTTAATGTTACTTATGAATTTGGTTATGGCTCAAGAAGCGTGTCCTTCACAACTGGCTATGACACACCTTGGGAAAACATAATTGCCGAGAGGCCTATTGAAAGACTGGGTTATCAATCAAGAGCCCTTTACAGCAATGTAGACAAAACAATCGCTCTTAACACAACAACAATTTCAAATGTTGCATCTTATTATGCAAACAACAAAGATGTCGTTTATATGACATGGTCAAACCCAAAAACTTTGACAAGCAAACTTTATTTTGCAGCCGCGAGTGGCGAAGGCGGAGCCTTCAACAATAATAACGGTGCGGACGCTGTAAGTGGCGTAAGTGTTACTGGGGCAACTTCTGCATCGGATGGTGGAGATGATTTTGACCTTACAACAATAACGGCAGGTAACACGGTTACAGTAACCTTCACTCTTAACGCAGGCTATACTTTCCAAGGTGCTGGCGTAGGGCAATGTGTTGGCACAAAGGGCAACTGGACAAATGTTGGCCAGTCATCTTTAACAGCGGGCGCTTATGCATATTTCCCAAACAGCACGGGGAAAGGCACAGATTACACAGTTAGAACATCTGGTGGATATTATGATGCATACACTCCAGTTGCTGTAAAAGTTTCGGTTACAGGGGATAGATACACAGTTACCTTTACAAACATTTTGGATAATGGTGGCGAACTTGCCCTTATCTTTGGAAGAGCACAAAAAACAATCAATATAACAGGCACAAATATTGACAAAGCAGAAGCAACATTGTCAAATAATTCCACGCAGACAAGCGTAAACCAGTCAAACAAAACACTTACCACAAAAGTTGGAGAAATCTTTACTTTAACAGTAAATATTCCAGATGCAAACAAGGACTTTTACATTTTGGGATATGAATTTGAAAATATTGCTTTTGACAATGTGACATCTACAAGGTCAACAATATTAAATGGTAATACATACTATAGTAATAGAATATTTGAAGAAACAAACGGTTTTGAATATAGCGTAAGTGATATGTCAATCAACCTTACAATCAACAGACTTGTAACATATATCACTGTGCAAATTGGCGAAAACGGAAGTTGGTATGCAGACAACAGTATTGCAGACAAATATCAAGTTCCTGTTTACATTACAAACTCAACCTTTGAAGGAACTCAATCAACTTTAACCAAAAAAACTTTTGAAGTTTCCAACGCAACAGCAACAACAATAAGACTTGGACAAGAAAGTCAAACATTCTTTAACTTGGCAAGTGTTAGTGGTGTTAGCGCATCAATTTCAAACAACAGTATTACCTACATTTTTGAAAACAGCACAGGCGATGCAGATTCTCCTGCGTATACAATCACAATCATACCAGAAAAAATATTGTATGATGTTACAATTTCTTACACACTTGACGGACAACCTATAGAACAAGAGGTCGCACAAAGATTTTTGTCTTTTAGTGGTAAAACACAAGACCTTGATTATGCAAACGCAAGTGGATATGCATACACGATTGGCTTAACAACAGGGGCTCAAACATGGCTTAATTACAATGTTTCCGCTTCACTTTCAAACGCAGGTTTCGAAATCACAGGAATCTCTTCTCCATCAACAATTCAAGGTGCTTCAAACAATGTTTGGAGCGGAACTTTTGGCTCGTCAAACAACGCGACTTTCACATATAAGCCAGGCTCAACAGATTCAACAATCACAATTGCTTTGACAACAAAAACAATTAATGTAAAATTTGCAGGGCTTGTTCTTAACAGCGACCCAAAGAAAACACCTTTCACATCAACAAACTATGCAAACTTGACATTAAAATATTCTGCAGATAGATTGGGAACTTTGACCATTTCTAGCGGAAACTTTACAGAAATTTCTATTGAAAACGGCTACTATTTGGTGGACTGGTATCTTTCAAACGGCAAAGTTATCAACACATTCTCAAATGCAGAACTTGTTGCAAACTCGGATTTTACCGCTTTAGTGGAAGCAAGTGCAAAAGGCAATCAACCAACCCCAACAGTAACAATCAATCCGCTTGTAGAGGCAAGAGTTGTCAACCTTTCTTATAGCGCAAATGGTGAAAACGCCGACCAAGGCGTGTCGGAAGATAGTGGAATCACTGCTCCAACTTACACTTATGGGCAAGACCCAGTAGCTTTGAGCACAACAAAATACAAAAAGATTGGCTATTCTTTTAACACATGGAATGCGCAAGTTGGAACTGTAAACAATGGCACATATCAACTTACAGGCACAGCATGGAATGCTTTCTGGTCAAGCGGAACTTCAACTTCAAGTTGGAATAGTTTTGTAACTTCTCCAGAGAGTGATACTCGTGCACAAAAACAAGTTGTTTTGACCGCATCTTTCTCAATATTGACTTACAAAATTTCTATTGACGGAACAACAACTTTAAATATCCAACTTGGACAAACAGTCAACTTTGCAGCAGCACCAGACAAAACCTATGCAACATATTCTGTTGGTGCAACATCGGTAAATGGCACAAGCAAAGAGGGTTATGAAGTTACAAGTTTTACACTTGCAGGCAATAAGGCTGACACCACAACCACAACAGGCCTTACAACTTTTGAACTCACTTTGGACAATATTCAATCTTACATTTCTGCGGACAACCTTTATACAGTTAGCCCTAGCGACAGCGCACACCTTACAATCTCAACAGAGTTCACCGCAATGGTGCTTAAACTCTATATCACAACAAGTTCTCGCAACTACTACACCGTTGCTCTTTCTGGCGACATGCCAGAAGGTGCAGGCGGAACAGACGACACAGTAACTTATGTCAACATAAGCTATGGACAACTTCCAAGCGAGGTTCTTTCTTATGTGACTGTGACAAGAGAAGGCTTCAACCACATTGGCTATACTGTTGCTGGTGTCGACTTTGCTGTGGGCTCAGCTTACAATCAAACCACAAATTCAACTCTTATGCCAAAGTTTGAGTTTGATGAAAATGATGAAGTTTGGGCAGATGCTTTCTCAATAGTTTATTCAAGTAAGTTTAATACAGAAAATCTGCAAACACACAATAGAAATGAATTCTATATGGAAAATCCTTTTGATAGTTTGGGAACAGGATTATTTGGTTTGGCAGATTCGTCTAATAATCTTTCAAATGGTGTATCATTACCTGGTCCTACTAATATAACTTCATATTTAAAAGGATATGAAAGCTATAGAGGATTGCACCGACTTCCACGCACTGGTGGAGAAGCAGATTTGTTAGATACTTATGCTGTTTATGTATCTGCATTAGCTGGTCCGATTGTCTTAGGTAATATAACTAATTTAGATAATCTCAGTGTTGTTTTTGAAATAAGGCTTGAGGACAGCATCGAATTCGGCGTTAGTTATACTATAACCATAGAGACAACGCAATTTAAGATATTAAAAAATGAAACTGTTACAACAGTGGCTGATCAAATTGAGAGTTATTATACAGGATCATCTGACATCCTGATTTCAAATAATGAAAATGCAAACGGTTCAGGGGTATTAGGCTTCAAATATGATGCTAATGGAAATATCACAAATGAAACCGTTCTGACCTTCCAATTTGATCAGGAAGATTCTATGAATCTTGTTTCAAATATTGCCATTTTAGATGATTTCGCTGTTGGAACACATGATATAATGCTCACTTTAAGATCGGGGGAAACATATCCAGGTTTGTTTACTAGAGGCGTGGATGCAGAAATATTCATACTTGTCTTAAAGTTGGTAGTTTCAAATACTTCATCAACAGATGATTCAGTTTTCTTCACCTTTACCGATGCAGTGGATGTTGTAAAAACTCCTGCAGTGATTGGTTTTACCTCTGGCGGTTCTGCTTATGTTGATGGTATGGTTATCACTGTTGACCAAAACGGCAACGGCGCTTTCAATGCTCTTGACAATTCAAGTTATCCTTTCACTTACAAATATGACAGCATAACTCTTAAAAATCGAACATTCGACAGTCTTCCAAAAACATTCACTGGCACAGAAAATGCAACAACAGACCAAGCAGTGTTTGAAATTTCCAACCTTGTAATTCAAAAGGGTGGCACAGGCGAAAACCTTTTGGCAAATTTTGATTGGACCATTTCTACAGATTCTTCATTTGTTGTGTTTAACAGTGATGACTTTGTTGAATATAGATATGAGGCAAGATATTTCACAGCAAATGAACAAGGCACCGCTCTTTTGAGCATGCAATCGGAATGGAATGGCAATCGCGTTCACAACTTTACCGTTTCAAACATCATGGTTAATGGAGAAAGCGTGTCTCCAAACAATAATGGAACATTTACAAGTCAATACAACCACCTTAAAGACGGACAACTGCTCTTTACAATCATAGGTAACGGCGAAAATGTGCTTGTTGTTTCTGTAAATCCTAGCACTGTTACAAGTTTAAGCATGGATATCACAGTCGGTGCAAACCAAAGCGCAAATGTTGCCGGACTTATTCTTTACAACTGGCAGGCAGGGACAACTGTTGATGAAAGCCTGTTTGGAAATGTTAATGCAAGTCCAGTTGCAAAACTTGATTATGCTCAAGGCAGTGGCGCAACAAACTATGCAGTGTTTACCGATACTGCCAAGGTTGTGATGGACTTCAATCTCGATTCAATAGCAGACCAAACTCTGTATGTTGCAAACAACGACAGTTTTGATATCAACAACCCAACAGACAGCGCAAGCGAACTTTCTTTTGCAGGATATCAAACAAGTGGCAGTGGCATTCAAATCACAGACAACAAACCAACAAACACATACACAATTGCAAAATCTTCAAATGGTGCGGGTGGCAGTGCAACTCTTACTGCAAAATGGACTCTTTCAAATGTTTCAATTAGTCAAACTTTGACAGGGCTAACAATCGGAACAATGTCGACAATTGGCAACCAAATTGATATAGACAAAATTTTAAGCATTACTTCTGGAAGATTTGATATTACAGCAAGCAACACTGTTGTAACAAAAACCGCCGAAGTTGGCGCAGAAACAGAGGCACTTCCTGTTACAGTAAATGGCGGAAATGCTCCAAAATTCTTGCTTCCTTATACAATGGAACACAATGAAACCTATCTATCAATGAACAATGCTGGACAGTATAAAATTTCTGTTACATTCTCATACGATGACGGCGTGCAAGAGCCAACAACAATCACAAAAGATTTTACCGTTACTGTTACAATGCAAAAATCAACAATTGTAGTTGGGAACATTGCCACAGCAAATGATTTGACTTTTGCAAACAAAGACTTCCAAGATGTAAAAATTCCACTTACATATAATATAACAACCGCCGACTCTCTTGAAAAACTTACATCAAAGCCTGTCGATGCGACAATTACAGAACAAACTTGGGCTACCAAAAAGAACATTTTCTTTAATGATGACCCTATTGAACAAGTTAATACAAATCCAATGGAGTTTTACATTGTTGTCAAAACAGACAGCGGGCTTGACAATCTCTATCAAGCAGGCGCCTATACTTTTGACTTTGTTGTTTTAGACAACTTTAAAGATTACATTGAAATTGTAAAACCACAACAAGCAGAAGAACTTGTGCTTACAATTGATAAGTTTGAAATTATGCTTAAAGACTACAGCAGTCAAATTACGGTTGGCAAGCCTGCCGGCGTAAATGACCCAAACCCAATCACAAGCCAAATTACAATTTCGGCAACCAACAATGATAGGGTTGACATCTACTTTGACAGAGCAGATGCTTCAAATGACGCGATTGCTTCTTATGACTTATCACTCAAAAACGACAGCGCAACTTACTTTAATGGACTGTCTCAAGCAGATTCGTTAAATTACACAGTAAACATGGAAGGCTTTACAGGCAAGTTTACAATCTACAACAACGACGAAGGCGAACTTGCGCTTTCTCTTCCAAACGATTTGCATTACACATACACAGGGCAAGCATTCCCTGGTATCACTGTGGCATTGAGTGGAAACCAACTTATTGTAAAGGTTACTGGCACAGAAATTTCTGCCGAACTTAAAGCACAAATCAAAATAGGCGACAATCTTTATGATATTGCAGAAAACTATAAACAAACAATTGTAGACCATATTACAATTCAACTTCAAGACCAATCTGCCGGCGCAGTTAATTATAAAGAAGATGGCTATGGCCTTGTTATTGGGTCGTCTACAGGTGTTGGATTTGATACAGTAAACCTTAACGGAAAACTGTATATCGATAAAGCGCCTATCACATTGACAGAAGTTAGCAAGACCTTTGATAAAACAAATACATTTACATCGGCAACAATCAACTTTAACGGTGCTCTTAATGGCGACTCATTGAAAATCACAGGAAACTTTGCAAGCGAGCATGCTGGTTCTCAAGCACTTGAATCTCTTGCAATAACTGGCACAAATTCAAACAACTATTACATTTCAAACCCAGATTTTATGGGCACAATCACTGCAAAAGCAGTATCGGTGGCTACAGTTACAGATATCGCAACAGACAGCCTTACTTATGGACAAATTGTCCAAGATATTAGCCTTGAAGATTTGCTTGCCCTTCTTGGAAATATTCAAATTTCTATTGACGGAGAAACAGTAACTCTTGTTGGCGGACAAGCAGACTATATTTCAATTTCAAGTTTTGAAATTACAAGCGCTGTATATTCAACTTCAAACAGCCTTGTTGCAAATTCTAGTCCATACACAATCAAATTTGTACTTGCTTCTTCTAATTATACCGGAATGAACGGCACAGAAAATGGCATTTCAAGTTCAATCACTGTAAATGCTAAAGTTCTTGACCTTTCTGGAACAACAATCAGCAAAGGTTATGATGGCACAACGGCACTGCCTTCTCAAATCACATGGAACGGACTTGACATAATTGACGGTGATGATGTTTCTGTTGATATGATAAAATCTGTTTTTGCAAGCAAAGACAAAGGCTCTCAAAAGGTAACTGTTGTTTTGAGCGGAAAAGACAATGCAAACTATGCCGTTACAGACAATATTAACGGAGAGATAAGTGCAATCACAATTACTTTGCAAGTTGATACAACAGAAAACTTGCCAGAAGGTGGATTTGTTGATGGAGACCAAACTATAACAAATAGCAACCTTGAAATTAGAGTTTCATATCCATTTGATAAGGACGCAAATGTTGCCGACATTATCTCTGCATGGGCTAAACCTTCAAGAGTTGGTTATACTGTTACTGGCTATAGTTACAAACAAGATGCATCATATATTGCAATTACCAGTGAAAATCTTGCATCTTGGCTAGAGACCATTGCAACAGACGCGCTAAATACAAACAAGAGTGCAACAATCTATCCAAATTGGCAAATCAACACTATCACAATCACTATCACAGGTCAAAACCTTGATTCAATTTCGGCATCTCCAGACGTAGAGGTTAGCATTGTGGATGGAAACTTTGACGACAACAGCGCAACTGTTAGAGTTGACTATTATTCAACCTTTGCTTTGACCTTTACAACCGACAGGGGATACAAAATCACTGGCGTTAAAGTTGGCAACAGTGCTCAAAGTGAAGGATTGGGACTTAACACATTCACTGCAAACTTTAGCCAAGTAAGTGCAAGCACAGAAGTGCAAATCACAACTTCTTCTATTGTTGTAACTTTCAATATCAACAAAAATATCCCTGTTGTTGACGGTGCTTATATAGTTGAAACATCTTCAACAGGCGAAAGACTTGCCATTTCTTATGCCGACCTTACAACAGAAACATTGCAAGCAACTCTTCCTGCTATCACTTTGACAGAAGGAACTTTCACTCTTTCTGGTTGGAAGAATGGCGAAGCAGACCTTGTGCTTACAGGTTCTGTAAAAGACTATATTGACAGCCTGTTTACAACACTTGATGCAGACAAGACTGTTGACTTAACTGCACAGTGGCAAGGAGTTGAATACACAATCACTTTTGACGGCGGAGAACTTGAAATTGACGGAGAACTAGTTGAAGGTCAAATTGTTGGCACAAGTCCTATAAAAGCAACCTTTGGGCAATCAATTAGCGAGACTTTCCCAACCGCAACTCTTAAAGACGGTTATGTTTACAACTTCTATGATGAAACAGAAGGCGGAAAACTCTATACCCAAGGCACAGTTCTCTCTTCAATTAGAGAAAACAGACAACTTACTCTCTATGCAATTTGGTCTGCAGGAAACTGGCAGGTAACATTTGAAATTGCTCCACAAATCACTGTTAGATATCAAGGTGAAAACCTGTCTGCAGGTTCAAGAGAAATCACCTATGGTGAAACTTGGGAATTTGAAATCATCGCTCAAGCAGGTTATTCATTTACTGTTAATGTGGATGAGTTCCACGGACGGCACTCGGCATTGACGGTAAGCCCATTTAGCATTTGGGATGTTACTGCAAATTCGACTATTGTTTTTGAAGCAATTGCTCAAGACAACACCTTGACACTTTCTTACAACACAGAACATATTTCTGTTACAGTTGATTCAACAGAATACACAGACCCTGTTACTAAAAAGACAGGCACAACAGCAACAATTGTTGCAACTGCAAATCAAGGTTATGAATTTACCCGTTCAAGTGCAGTGTTGTCTGGCAGTGGTTCAATCACAGGTGTTAGTTTGACAGAAGAAAACACAGTGCTTTCTTTCACTTGGCAAGGATTTACAGATGACGCTACAATCACAATCTCCGACAGCCCAGCAAGTATAGATTTGTCTTGGGGTACACTCTCAACCTATGCAAGCAGTCTTTCTATCAATGGTTCAAGCCTTGTGATTGATAATGGAAGTTTTAGTGCTAAAACAGGGGACGAACTTAATATTGAAATCACTTTGAAATATGGCTATGAAAATGCAAAACTCACAAGTCAAAATGCAACAATCTCTAACGAAAATAATTCTAGTCTAAATGAAAACAGAGTTGTGGTTTACACAGCAAAAGTTTTAGGCTTTACTTCGGACTTCTCAATTGAATTGACAGCAGATGCAAGAAAATATACTGTAACAACAACCACAAACGGTTTGGGTGCAGACGCTTGCACAGCCAGCGTTTCTCCAAGCGGAGAGGGCAACCTTGTGTTTGGCTCTAGCGTAACTTTGAAAGCCGAAGTATCTGACAACACTTATAGATTTATCGGGTGGTACCAAGGCGACAATCTTATAAGTGAGCAGGCAGAATATCAACTCAATGCAAATCTTGAAAACAAGACACTTCTTGAAAGCGGAAATCTTGAATTTGAAGCAAGATTTGACTATAACACCGTTGATGTAACATTCACATCTAGCCTTCATGGAAGCATGATTGTAAGAATTAACGAAGAAGAGCCATTTGCGGTAGGCGCTGGCTCATCAATAGAAGAAACAGTTTTTGTTGGAGACGAACTAACTTTCACATTTGTTGCAGATGCTGGATATGAAATTGATTTATTCAATCTTGACGAAGATGAGGTTTCGGCTACAGAAATCGACGAAAATTCATATACTTATAGTGTTACAGCAAATGGATACTCAACATTCACAATCAACTATAAAGCAAGTGAAGTTTATGTTGACATTTCCGTTTCTTTAAGACTTAATTTTGTAAACTATCCAAATAACTATATCGGAGGCAAGATTTATCTTGTTGACGAGCGCGGAACAAAACTTGAAGATACAAATTATCTCGAGCCAACAGAAGGCGACAAGGAAATTGGTGGAAATTATAAGGTTCTAACATATACCGATCAAGTGTTCTACCTTATGGCAGAAACAAACCCTGGATATTCATTCGCTTTTGACTCTCAATCAAGCGCAACAATAGACACGCTTAATGTTGACGGCAAAACTATCTACCGCATCTCAAACGCAACAGATGGTTCAAAACTCACAGGCGTGTTTACCGCAGAAGAGCAGAGAGTTTCTATTGAATTTGTAACCGATTTAGAGTCTGGCGCTTCTGTTACAGCGGGCAGAATTAGAGTTACAGAAAATTCTGTTCCTACAACAATTGAAGGCAACAATTCAGACAAAGTTTCTCTTGTAACTATCACAGGTTCTAATATCACATTGACTTTCAACACAAACTTCTATTATAAACTTGTGGCAGACGAAGTAACCGGAAACGCAACTATCAAAATTGATGGGGACGAGGCTGGATTTACAAGCACTGCAGGCACTGTTGAAAACTTGGGCGAAGAGGAGATTTTAAGAACAGGATTTATTTCAAGAACAACTCTTACACTTTCTGGAATAAATGCAGATATCACTATCAAAATTCTTGTAGAATCAATAGAATACAATGTTGCATTCTATATTGATGAAAACGACGCTTTGTTAGAGCCAGTCGTTATAAACAATGTGGTTTATGGACAAAATCTAAACATAGACAATTTGTCAGATGTGGAAAGAGAAAGATTGACAACCAGCAGGTTAGGATACAAATTCTTGGGATACTTCACAAAACAACTTGGTCAAGGCACTCAATATTTTAACGAACTGCTCGGCGTGGTAAAAGTTTGGTCAGAAAGTCCATATAGATATAATGGCGAAGTTTATGTTGTCGAAGATAACTATAACCCAGAGACAAACACATTCACATTATATGCAGGATGGTCTTTTGAAAAGGCTATCGTTTCTATCGACTTTGTTCCTCCACAATTAAAAGATATTGACCAGCACACCATTTCCGATGTGGTAACTTCAATAAGTCAAAGCGCTGTATGGTTTAACCCAGAAGATGTTTGGTATGCAGAGTTTGATGTTTCCACCCCAGTTAGCCTCAGTTTGAGCGCAATTGAATATGAAGGATATCAATTTGCTTATTGGTCAGTAGAAAGCGCAGAAGGAACAGTTCAATATAACTCTAAAAATATCACTATTGACAATATTGTTGATGGAGAATATGCAATTCAAGCAGTTTATCGCCCTATCTTTACAATAAAAATTGAAAGTGATGGGCAAGAAGAAAACTCACTTATCGGTGATGCATACCTAACACAAGACGGACAAAGAGTTGAGGGAGACAGTTTTGATTCGACAAAAGAAATCGTTCTTGTTGCAGAAGAAAAACCTGGATATTCATTCTTGTACTGGCTTGGTGAAGACGGAACTATCTATTATGCAAGCGAAATAAGTGCAGGCAAATGGACATACTCGCTTGGGTCTCAAGTAGAACCGCTCAACCTTACTGCAGTGTTTGAAGGTGATGAAGTTGACCTTGCTATTGATACATCTCAATTTGTGGCTGGACAGATTATAAGTTTGAAGGTTGGTGATGAAGATATCACAGATTTTGCTGGCTCTTATAAAGTTAAAATCGGCGAAAAAATCGAACTTACAATTCAAATTGACAATGGCTACGGCGTTGCCTTTGAAGGACCAAGTTTGGCTTATGACCCAACAACAAACACATACACATATATTGCAAAAGCAAGCAACCTTGTTGACGGCACAATCACAATCAAACCGGTAACTACAAGAGAAGAAATTTCGTTTGAATTTGAGTTTAGAGTTGGCGGACAATCGCAAATTGAAGACGCGACAATGACAGGCTCAACAAGATTTACTTACACCTTAAACAATCAAATTTCGGCAAACACAATAGTTACAGACGAAAGTTTGATTGAAGGGCTCCTATTTGGTGGTACTGCAACACTTACAATTATTCCAAGCACAAACTATGCTGTAGGCAACATACTTATCTATTCAACAAATTCTTACATCCAAGATATAACAGCATTGTTTAGCAACGGAACAATTCAAATTGCAAACTCTGTTTTGTCCGAACACTTCTCAAAAGGTCAATCTTATAAAGTTGTAATCAATTTTGTAAGAATGATTTGGAGCGAAGAACAATACATTGCAAGCAGTTTGCAGGGCGAGGGCACAGAACAAAGTCCTTACATAATTGCGCAACCTGCAGATATGGGCTTTGTTGCATGGGCTGTAAATAATGCTCAAACAAACGACAATAATGTTAGTTATGCAGATTGCTATTACAGAGTTACTGCAGACATCGACTTTAGTGGCAAGTATTGGGAACCTATCGGAACAACTGCAAATCCATTCAATGGCGTTATGGATTTAGGAAGCCATAGTATTAGCAATATTACTTTTGCTGACGACTATACAAACCCAACACCTTCTTATAGCGGATTGTTCTGGATTTTAGGCGAAGATGCAGTTGTCATCCAGTCAAACAATGTTCTTGCAATTGTGCTAGGCGTTATTGGAGGGCTTATTCTTCTTGCAATAATAATTATTATTATTGTTCTTGTCGTTCGCAAGAAAAAGAAGAAGAGATATCACGAACTTGTAAATGGTTGATTTATAAAATATTAAAAAAGCGAGAAAAACATCTCGCTTTTTTATATTTCATGCAAAAAAAATCACAAAAAAGCACACAAATAAACATAAAGTGAATTTAAAAAAAATATAAAAAAGTAGCCCAAATGTGAAAACAAAATAGAAAAATAATAAAACCATGTGAAGCAAAATTTATATTGGCATAAAATTTTTAAAA
Source organism: uncultured Clostridia bacterium (assembly GCA_944349915.1). Taxonomy (GTDB): domain Bacteria; phylum Bacillota; class Clostridia; order Christensenellales; family UBA1242; genus Caccovivens. Next base: position 15,581 of record CALVNU010000113.1, read on the forward strand.
TTCTTTCGAATTTCTATGCTGTCACATAGCATCACTGTTTGAATAAACATCGGTCTCGCTTTTGCAAGCAATTTTGGCCTTCGATAATGTAACATATTGCCATTAAAGTTTATTATTTTGTTTTTTATATTATTAATCAATAAGGAAATTAAATTTGATTACACAAAAATTCTTGACAAATTTGTTTATTAATGTTATTATATTGCCAGCAGTAGATTACTGTCCTTGTTTTTTTGTGAAAACAAAAAGACCATTTTAGTCCAAAAGGAGGTAAAAGTATGAATAAGTATGAAATTCTGTATATCATTTCTGCTGATGTGC
>CALVNU010000114.1 GCA_944349915.1 uncultured Clostridia bacterium
ATAAAAAAAATAAAATAAAATAAAAAAAAAAAAAAAAAAATAAAAAAATATATTAAAAATAAATAAAAAAACAAAAAAATAAAATAAAAAAAGATAAAAAATTAAAAAAAATATTTTTTAAACACTTTTCTAACAATTTTTATCATCATTTTTTCAACAACTTTTTCTTCTTTTCTTTTAAGGCGGATAAATATTTTTCGATTATATATTTATAATATAATCGATAAAAGTCGAAATTTGTTTGCTTTTTTTGTAAGAAAAATTTATAATGTAGTTGATACTTATGCATGAGGTGTTGTATGAGAAAAAAAGATAAAGCAAAAAATACACAAAGCAATGAGCAAACAAGCAAACCAAAAAAGCGTTGGGGAGTTGGCAAAACTCTTGCAGTTGTCTTTTCGGCAATTGCTTTTATTGTGGGCGTTGCCATTTTAGGAGTTTATCTTGCAGGTGGGTTTAGAGAACGCACAACAATTCCGCAAGATATTGTTTTTGCTACACAAGATGACCCGAATTACAACAGCACATTAAAAAGACTTGAGATAACAAGTTCGTCATTTACTGTTACAATTGGAACAAACACAGAAAATGTTACTTCCGACCTTGTTACTTTAGCGTTTTCATACACTTATGCATACAGTTCCGACCTTGGAGACTTTACCGACAGCGGTTGGGGTATTACAAACACTGGAGACGGATATCTTGAAAATGGAGTTATAAGAATTCCACAGCAAGTTCGCATTGGAGTGCCATTTACAATTGAAGTTATCACCTATGACTATGTTTACTCAAAAGACGGCGTGGAAGAACATGTTGACCAAATTCGTGGTGGAATTTCAACAATAACCGCAACAAGTCAAAATCCAGACCTTACTCCAATATCCTTGACGATAGCGGTTGATAGTCCAGTATATAAAACCGAAGTTGTTTTGCTTGACGCAAATGGCGACGAGGTTTCAATGGAAGATGCTAGAAGCAAGGTTGTGGAAGAAGAGGCATTTTATGTTTCCACCAAATTTTACCCTGCAGAAAGCAGATATATTTATGCCAATAAAGAAAGAGAAAAAACTTCCTTCTATCAACTTGGCCTTGTTTCAAGCGAGGCTGTTGATGCGGTCTATGACAGTGGAACTCAACTTCACTTCCAAGCAAAACAGTCATATGAGGGCGGAACAATAACTGCGTACACTGCAATCAATGCAAAAATACAAGAGCAGGTTGAACGCGAAGTCGGCGCTATGGGCTTGACCGATTATGAATCAATTTATAATGCATACATACAACATTATGGCAGTTTGACACCAAATGAGGATGTCTTAATAGAGAACCATGGTTTTGATGTTGTGCAAGCAAGCATAGATTCGCTTGAAGTTGCAAATGCTGGGCAAGTTTTTGATATTCACAACCTTTCTAATTTAAGAATTTATTTAGGTTCGGAAGTTGATTCTCCAAATGACAAATTTTTAGGTGTTACTGTAAGGGCAGAAAATGGAGAGGCTCTTACAAACATTCTTGCAAATGTTGCGCTTAGTTTTTCAATAGGCGACGAAGATAACGCTCAAGACCCAACAGTTGCAAATGGTGAATCTAAAACCATTTTGACAGTTAAAGGAGCAGATGGACAACCTATTACTCCTATAAATATTGACGGAACAAACTACTATTGTCCGACAGTGGAAGAAGGAGTTACCGATTATAGATATTCTTTCTGGGATTTTAGCGTTCTTGCGGGACATGCTGGCACCAAAATCAATGTAAAAGTTTCTGTTTTACTAGAAAACCAAGATCAAGGATACACTATTTTTAATGGTCAAGCTGGTCAAGCCACATTTGGACTTAATGTAATTGAACATGTGGAAGGTGCGGTCTCTTGGAGCGAAGCAACACGCCTAAATCAAGAAGTTGTTTTGACTTATGCACCAAACTCAACAATCCCAGAGCCAACACCATTCAACTTGGTTGGTTTAACAGAAATTCCAGATGAAAATATTTACAGAACAGTTGTTTTCTTTGTAGGATTTCCAGATTTGGAAGGGGAAAATGACAACGACAAAATTACGAATGCAAAAGCCCTTGCAAGCACAATGTTTGACGGTGCTGTGGATACAGCAAAAACTGGCTCTTATGCAGGAAAAATTTTAGTTCCATTAATTATTACTGGCGACAGCCTTAGCGTGCAAGAAGTGGGAAATTTTGAACTATACTTTGCAACGGTCAACGGAACAACAGAAAGTGGACTTTGGAACATAGTTAGCATGGTTGATAACGCAATAGCGGTCGAAGTAACAAAAACATTATATATAAAATCTGTGTCTGCCGGACAAGTTTTGATTGACGAGGCATCTACAGACGGCGGTTTTGTTGCAGTGGATGCAAGCAAATATGTTCCAACAAAAACCGACAACACAGAAAAAGACCAACTTCAACTTGTGTTTACCATTGCGCCAGATTCGGCATCAGTTTTTGAAGAAGAATTCAAGGCTGGCAATATTTCGGTTCAAGTTTTTGCTAGCCAAGCAAATGAAACTCCATTTGATATAACATCATATTTTGACATTTCAAACGGTCAAATTACAACTGCAGACAACGGCAGTGGTGAGATGACAACAACTCTTACATATACACTTTCATTAAACCCATCTTACCAGCCGTCAAACGATTTGACAATAGTTTCTTTGCAATTGCATTATCAAGACGGAAATCCGGACAATTCAATAGACTGGCCGTTTGCCAACATCTACCAAGCAGGCGGTGTCACTCTTTATACACCATCAGCAAACACCGTTTCGCTTTCACTTGACGGAATTAGTGATATGTATAATGTAAAGCAAACTTTAGGCACAGATGGAACATTTAACACAACAATCACTCCAGAAGGTGGTTCTGGGAATATTTCCATTTCAAATCTTATAAGTGCAATAGTAGAAAACATTTCTATCACAGACCAACATGGCAAAACAGACACTCTTGCAAAAAGTTGGACTTTTACAAGCAACGGAAGCGTGCTTCAAATTAGAACAAGCGATGAAGGCACTGTTGGACAAGGTTTTGCTTTCTCGGGTGAAGGAGAGGCAGAACTTGGTGTTGAATGTGGAAATGTGTCAGCAGAGCAAAAAATAGCCTTCAATGTTTCGGCGCAAGGCATAACAAAAGTTGAATATGACATGGCAGATGAGCAAAACTATAACCCAAACACAGATTTATCCAATGCTTCAGAACAATACAAGATAACAACAGTTACAGGAGAAGAAGAACTTGCCACTTTATCAACAATCAATGTGTCAAAATACGGACAGGCGGGGGCAACATTTAATCTTAAAGACCTTGTAAAACTTTATGTTGGAGATGGTGGCAACAATGCATATAACAACTTTTCATTCTACTTTAGTTCAGATTATTTAACTTCGCTTGGCAACAACACTTCCAGCATATTTGGCGATGATGGCATGATAACATTATTAGGTGAAGGCAATGCCCCAATAGAAACAATTAACGCAACAACACCAATCACTCAACTTACTCTAAACAAAAACTTTGCAGTTGCTCCAGAGTATGTAATAACACTTCTTATCAAAGACGAGAGCGGTGCAGTAAACTACGCCTTTAGATTGAGAATTTTAAACAATGTTTCAGTTTCGGCACCTTCGGCAGTTTCAACAGGGGGAAATGGAGGACAACTCTATGCAAACACAGATATAACTGTGCCAAACGCAACTGTTTCTTATACTTATCCTTCTGGCAACACTCAAACAAACCTAATAACAGACGGATATATTGTTCCAAACAGCACACAAACAGGTTATATTGTTGTGGAAACAAATGAAGGCAATCGCGCCGTTGGAGAAATCACAGATGGAAAAATAAAATTCTATCATTTCTTTAAAGACGCAACAAAATCGTTTGCAGTAACCTTTATGCCAGAAGGCAACAATCAATATGCCGTTTCGCACACAATCAACTTTACAGTTGCAAGAAACATTAAAGTTGAAGGAACAAATACAAACACAATTTCTGCATTTGAAAATCAGCAGACAGCAAGCAACTTTTACCGTGTAAGCCAGATTTCAGATAACAACACTGCCGACGGTATTACAATCAAATTTGAAATTACTGGTGGTTCTAGTCTTACAGTAAATAGTGCGAACTTGCAAGTTGAGCAAAACATTATTTTTGACTATGGCGTTACATCACTTGAAAACACCTTGACTATTACAGTTTCTAAAGATGAAAACAGTGAAGATTGCTACACATATTCATTGCCTGTCTATGTGGTTGTCCCAGATGATTTCTGGGGTAGTTTTGCAGACATTTTCTCCGACGCAATGGGAGCAGGAAGCAACGCAAAAACCTCATGGCAAAAAGCGGGAGAGCCAAATGCGATAAACTACATACTTTTCGATGCAGGTGGAAATTATACATACCGCGCTTATAATCCTAACTCTATAAACGCAGACAATGTATTTAATGTATCATTTAAGAATGATGATAACGGCAATCCTTTAGGCTACTATTCAATTATCAACACTGGAGACTCTTCTTTCCTAAGTATTCAAACTATAACAAATGACCTTCTTTATGGATATGGCGAACAAATTTATTTGTATAGTGAATTGAAGCAGGGAGAGAAATCTATCACAATGCGTGTTCCAATCATAATTTCTCAAATAGGAACAGAATTTGTGACCTATGACACAGCCACAGAAGACAAGGTATACTCGGAGTCTTCACTTGCTCTGTCAAAACAAAGTTGGAACAGCCTGTTTGATAAAGCAAATTACAGAGAAGTTACAGCCGGACAAGATATAGGTTTGAGTGATTTTATCAACATTCCTGACGGCGTAAACTTTACAATCACCCACAGTCAAACATTTACCGTTTCAGGTGTTGCAGGCAGATATACACAAAACTTGATTGGCTGTGTTGTAGATGAAAAGGGTAGCACTCTTAAACTCAATCATTTGGCAGATGAGTATGCAGATGTATATTTGTTTATTGAATACACAATTGCAAACACTTCTGGCGCAATCGAATCTTTTGGATATTTGTTTAAAGTAAAACCAAACATCACATTGGATGCTCCACATTATCCATATTCTTACAACGGCAAAGCCGAATATATCACCGACTTCACAACAACCGTAAAAACTATTGACCTTGACGAAACCTTTAATTCTACCACTGTTCAAAATGGACATTCTAGATTTGAATATCGTTTCATACAAGACGCTGGGCAAGAAGCAACAAGCACAGAACTGGCAACAATTTACTATTTAGATGAAGTTGTTTCTGTAACAGTGGGCTCAGATCCTGCAATTACATCAAAATCGGAATGGGCAGGATTTATCAATACCGAAATTGTAATAGACACAAGTTCTGACAAGAAAGGACACTCAAATCTCCAACTTTCTTCGCTCAACACAGACAAGCGCATTGAAATTGTTGTAAGAAGAACTTATGGTGGCAGTGGCTATAACAAAGAAGGGATATTGCAGTCTGGAAAATCAATCGTTGGCGGAACAATTGACTATCACTTTGTTTTGAACGACAACCGCAACTATACAATCAGAACGGAAAACGCGGGCAGTATTGAAAACAATTTGCAAGAATACAGTTGGACAATAAATGACTGGGAGATTACGACGCAATCAGATTCCGAAGAAACTCAAGTTGCCACACAAACAGACTCACGCACTGCAGAACGCAAATTCTATTTGATTGAAAACTGGAATGCAGGCTCCGCAACATCAGGAAATATCATTCAAAACACAATGTTCTTCAATTTGCATGACCAAACAGAAACAGACTTTACAATAACCCGCAACGGCGACAATAACTTTACGGCAGAGACAGAAGACGATACGAAGACAGAAATAGACGGTACGAAGACAGAAGACGGTACGAAGACAGAAATAGACGATACGAAGTTGACTTTCGAATTTAGTTATAGCAACTCGGGCACGGATAATGGAACATTCCAAGTTACCTATCCAGCATATCTTTCCCAAGACTATAGTTTTACAGCAACATTGTTTACAGACAGAGGAAGCCTTTGCGAATTAACATTTGTTATTAAGGCAGACGCACGGGCAGATATTAAAAAATACTCTTTTGTTGGCGGACAAGGTGTGGGTATATCCGAAATATTTACAATTTATCAATCAACAAACCCATCAAATCCTGTCGCAATTACAAGTGTTGAGATTACTGCTTCCGACGGTTTGGCGGGATTTGTGAAAGTAGAGGAAACAACTTTAAAACTTGCTTCAACGGTCACAGATTTGTCTGGTAAGTTGCAAGTAACAGCAACGTGGGGGGATAATTATTCATACACCTTTACAATTGAAGACTTTATTATAGAAAAAAACATCAAACCACAAGACAGTTTGACCTTTACAGGCAATATTGGTGGAGAAACGAGACAATTTGATTTAAGTGCCATTTTGGCTGGAACAATAACAAACGGAACAATAGGTGTGACATTTGGTACAAATTCTGCAATCCAAAGTGCAACAGGCCCAGACAATAACAAAAAAATATCAATAACATTCAACCAAGTTGGTAGAACAACCGAAACTACGGTGCCAGTTACTGTAACAATCACAAGTCCTTTTGACAAAGACAAATCAACGCAAATCACATTCAATGTTGTGTTTGTGATTGAGCCAAGCGTTACACTCTCGGCAAGTTATCCAAACCCAACAGACAGTCAAGCACTCAATGTGGAATATATCGAGTCGGGCACCACTTTTGCAAACTTTAAAACCGATTTCCTTGAAGGCAAGGCAATCTTTGCGGGCAACACAAGAATTGTTCCCGCATACGCGGAACGAAAAGTCAATAATGTTGTTGAATATGGCAATACACAGCCAACCACCGGCTTTACTCTTCAAATTCAAGTTATCATTCAAAGCATGACAAATGCGGAAGTAAAACAAGGGACCACCGGTTTAAGAGTTAATTCCGAAATTGATACTAGCGCTAATAGCGCTGGCGTCACCTTCACAAGGGGAGCAAGTGGTGGAACAAGTCAAGTTGTGCTTTCAATCTCTTACAATAATTATGTTATAAGTTATACAGTTGAGATTTTGTCTTCTGCATTTGCTGTAACGGTAAATCAAGCAACAAACAATATTTCGGCAGACGATAATGGACAATATGAACTTTTGTATGTTGACAAAACTAATTCGGGAAGCCTTCTTGCAAACAACAGAATGATGCAAGCAACACTTTCAACAAGCGCAGTTGCAGGAAATTATTATATCTTCTTTATTCCAAAAACCAATCTCACTGCAAGCACTGTTAAAGACAGCAAGATTGTCAATTTGACGGAACAACTTATAAGTCTTAACCGTGGTTCAACAATTTATATAGACCTTGGAATAAATAATTTGGGCGCCAAAGACAACTACACACCGGTTATGCTTTCTGAATCTGCATATCAAAGCCTTTTGGAATCCAGTGACAGTCGAAACGGTGCAGTTCAACAAATTATTAATCAATACAACACAGCAAGCCCTGGTTTTACAAACTACTTTAACACATGCTTTACTAATTACACGCTGACTTCTAGAGTAAAATTGACCTATGCAGGAATTGAAGTTGCATACGACAATTTTAGCGGTATACTTAAATATAAAACCTCGCCAAACTCCACAGGCGAAGGTTTAAGCACCACACCATTAAATATTGCTTCGAACGCCACAATTGGAACAGTTACAGAAGCAATTACTGGATTTATTCTAGATACTGGTACTGGTACAGCCGTTTTGCCAGCCATAAATAAAACATTTAATGTTACATATCGATATATGCCAGACATTGACATTGAGGTGGCAACTGTTGCAAATAATGAAGGATATGTTACAGTTGAAGCAAATCAATCTATAAAAATGGTGCAAGCATTTGGCGTTCGCAGAAAAACAACGCAGGCCCTTTTGCAAATGGCAGACATGGTTTCAAGTGATGCAAATTTCAATCTCCAGGTGCCAGACGAGAGCAACGAAATTACCGGCACAGCGGTAAGATATCTTGGCATTTCTCCGATAAGAACAGATGAGACCGATGAAGATCAAAGAACCACTTATGATTGGGAAATTCGAGGCAACGGCGCAGATAACGATGGCCAAAAAGTAAACTTGACTTTGACTTACAGCGTTGGAATTTTTAGCAAAACATTTGGCTTACAAGTTGAGGTTGTCAACGATTATCGCATAACCTTTGATGGTAGCACAAATGCAACCACAGAAACAAGCGGAGGCACAGTTGCCGTTTCAAATCAAAGCCGACCTTATGTTATCAATACAAGCGAATTTGACTCTGCTACTTCTAGACTTATGGCAGGCGAGCAAGTCGGCTCTACAGCACCATATCTTTCTATCACACATAGAAACGACAGCAATATGGGAGAGCGCTCTGTTCTAGATTTTGATTACACCTTAACAAAAGACCAAACTATCGGTGATACAACTTATAACATTGCAAACAACATAACTTCAAAATTGAACGATTTTAATGGCAGTTCTTGGACAGGATCCGGCACTCCTTATACCTGGAGTAAGGGTAGCAACACAAGTTTAACTTTGAGTTTAAACAAGGTATACTTTGGCTCTCAATACTATCGCATACAACTTGTTGACGACTATGGATTTACTGTTTATCTCTACTTTACTCTTGATTCTGGAACCGAAGACCCAGAAATCTACACCGACGCAGGCGACTCTTCAATAAGCATAACAGAAGGCGAAACGGTTGCCTTTGGTGCGCAATATGAAACTTTGACGGTTACTGCAAACAATGGAGAGCCTTTACCAGAAAAGAATTGCGAAATTGATTTGACAATAACAACGCGATGGAGCACACCAAGGTTGACAGATGAGGATAGCAATGTTAGCAAAATAATCAGCATCAGAAATATTGATGCTTGGGGATTTGACCAAGATTATACTGAAGGTAATGTAGCATATTTTACGACGACAACAGATGGCAAATATACACCTGCAACGTCGTCTATTATAGAGGGTAATTCCTACACCTTTACTTTAAGTGATGAAAAATCTCATCAATATCTAACTTTGCCAAACTTTAGATTTGTTACCGTTGACAGCGTATCTTATTATTACAACAACAACGGCACTTTGGAAAAAGTTGGAGGAACTTCAACTTCAAGCCCACTAGGCCTAGGCAAAAATCTCACAACAATAGCAAGCCTTTATCATGCTAGTAGTACGATCTATAAGTCCGCAAGCGCTTGCAGTTTCAACTTGCCTTCGGTGGATGGCAACAAAACTTGGATTTATGGCAATGCAAACCAAGTTGACTTAACAATGGTTGTAAGATTGAAGTATAACAACAACTCAAATACTGAATATTTTGATATTTCTCAAAATGTTACATTAAGCAAAACAACGCAAGTTTCCGACCAAAACAACCTTGTTGCAGACCACACTTTATTCAACTTGACAGACTATATCAATGTTACCGCAAGTGGAAGCGACTCTTCAAATTATACAATCTATGATGACACTCTTGCAGTTGCAGTTAACGCAAACAGCAGAACAACATTTACGGTTAGCTATGGAGGAACAGAGGTTAGCCGAACAATAAGCAATGCAAACTATGGCTGGAAGAGATTGTATTATGTTTCACTTTCAGAAATGTTGAACACTGTTTTGACTGGTGGAAATACAGTTACAATAACACCAGGAGATGACAATGCAACCTTCTATTATGGAGTAGGTACTACCGATGGAGACAATATTCCTGTAGACACTTCGAATCCTATTACAATTACAACAATCACTCAAGACGCAATTAGTATTTCAAATAAAAACGATTTGCAAAGTGGCATAATGGGAACATATCAATATTATGTTATACAAAATAATGGTGCTAATTCTGCATACAGATATAGAGCATTGTTTAATGTTACAGGAAGATATCAATCTGTTTATGCACCAACCACAATAAGAACATTACAAGTGCCTGCCGGAAATAATAGTGTAGACGTGGCAATAGCGCAGTGGGCAGATGGTGTTAAATATACCACAATAGGAGCAAGCTATCAACTTTCATTCACAAAAGTTGAAGAGCAAAATACCTTTAGTGTTAGCCCAGTTGATAGCGGTACAAGTATTAATTCGGTAAAAGTTAATGGTACTACTGTTTCGGGAAGTGGCAATACATTTACAATCCCTCCAGAAATCACCACAGGTTCAGAAGTAGTGGTAACTGCCGATGCAGATTTTACAATTACTTATGATAGTACGAATATTGAGGATGCCAATAGTTATCGTGCAGAGTTGAAAGAATTTGACTTAAAGAATTATAATATTAATAACAGCAACAACCTATACTTTGTTATCACTTCCGGAGAATCTGGTGGTGGCGGAACTGGTATGGCTACAATAGATTCAGCAAATGGAACAATCACGCTACTGCCTGGATTTACAGAAGACCACTATGTTACAGTTGAAGTATATCAAAAAGTTAGTGGTATAGACGGTAACTACCCTGCCACAAAAATTGCCGATATGTATCAACTTGCTTCATTAAGAATTTATCCAGCAAGTGCAACCCAGACAGACGGTGCAATTAGCGCAGACCTGCTTCAAAACACTGTGGGGGGGGAGATGAGGTAAGCGTTTATCAAAACGACCACACCATAACCTTGCCAGCAAACAGTTCTGCAAAACTTGAACTTTATGCTGGCTCGGTTCTCGTTGGTGAACACACATACACAACAGCAAGCAGTGGAACTTTTGGATTATGGGGAATCAATGATGGAGACCCTGTCACTATTGTAAATTCAAGGGCGACAACCATAACCTATAATGGAACTGTAGTTTCACAACAATATTATTATTCTTTCACAAAAGTTGAAGGGAAGGATTCGTTTGCAGTTACCGCTGTGGACGGCGAGGCTCTGTCGGCGCTCGTAGTCAACAAGCTGCGCGGCACGCTGAAGATCGCCGCCTGCAAGGCCCCGGGCTTCGGCGACCGCCGCAAGGAGAT
>CALVNU010000115.1 GCA_944349915.1 uncultured Clostridia bacterium
GTATAACAATATTCATTATCTCTGCTTATAAATTGATTAATATGTTTTTTAATTTCAATCTTGAAAATTTCTTTCATAAAAATATACCAAAGGCTCTCGCCGTTCTTGATTGCTTTTTCTAACTCTTCTCTTGTCATTTTTCACTCCTTTTAGACCTATCTCATCAGTTGCAGGCAGTCAGCCCTGCAAGACGCCTTTTTTAAGGCGTTTCGATTATTTCTTTTTCTCAGCTTCCTTCTCATCCTTTTTCTTTTGTCTTTCATAAAAGTTTGTTGCTCGCAAAAATTTCATTGCATCTGATTTAAGCATTCTTAAATCAGACCAAACCTCAAGATCTAACGGCTTGTCCTTTGCTCCATAAGCAGATCTAAAAGCTCGCGTTTCATAGATAGTATCAAACGCGCAAGGCAGATATATTGTTTTATTCCTAGTTTGCCCGGTAACATCTATTGTTGATCCCGTCTCTGTGTTTGAAATTAGTCGATATTTAAGCCTAAAAAAGCCACAATTTCCTAGGAATTTTTTGTACAGCCTCATAAACGACGAAAAGTGTTTAGCCTGTTTATCGCTCATTTTTTTAGTAAAATGAGCCATTAATTTTTTATATACCCAGCTTAGAATTTTAGGCTTTAATACGATTCTTGTATCAATAAACAATCTTTGAAGACCAACAACTCTGCGAATATCTTTATAGATATTTGAAGCTTCTTGTTCTGTGCCAACAAAGCGAAATTCGCCAAATTGTCGGTCAAATCGGCAAAAGTCCCCTATTTCTTTTGACTTAGCCAAATTGCCTGAATCTAAGTGCAATTTTGGGTCAAAAACAGTGCCTATTTCATCCATCCAAAATGCAATACGATACGGAAGTCTTTTTTCTTGTTTGACGTGTTCTGGAACTATTTTGTGTGCATAGCGCCTATATTTCTCGCTATACATGGGTATGTTTGTCCCTACGCAAGGAATTCCGCCAGAGTTAACATTAAACTCATACGACTCAATTATTTCTTTGTCGTCCTCGGTCAAAAGCTCTGGCGTTCTTTGCTTTTTGTTCAAAACAAACCAATACTCCTCTGAGAGTTTTTCCCAGGATCCTTGCCCCATTGCAGACACTTCAGCTCTTGCCTCAAGGCTTTTGCCAGTTCCTGGCGCGCCAGTGTTGATTGTAGCATGTGATGGATTGTTCTTAGCCTGCTCAACAAACATTGAATATTTTGCTTTGTAAGTTACTGTAAAAATCGCAGTTACTAATTGCCATACGACCAAGATTTCAAGCGGGGCAAAATATAGAAGCCAAATAGCATTCCAGTTGTTGGCCGCCATTGTTGGCACTATGATTGCAGTAACAACCACGAGCCAAAAGAGCGCACGATAGTACGGGTAGCTTTGTGCCACTCTTTTGATCAACGGTAATTTATAAGTCTTGACGATGAGCGGATTCTTTTTAAACATTTTTGTTATCCTTTATGTTAGAACATATTGTTCTGAGCTATTTGAATAATAAATATTTGTTCCGTCTGTCCATATGTATGAAGGATACTTAGGCGTCAATCCATTCCAACTTTTAATTTCCCAAGTATCTGTATCTTTATTTAAAATGTATTGATTTTCATTGTGGGAATAATAGACATAATACCCATCTGTCCAAACATATTTCCCATACGAAGGAATATTTCCATCCCAGTTTTTGTATTCCCATGTTGATGTCTCACGATTTAAAACATACTGATAAGTATTACTTGAATAATAAATGTTTACTCCGTCACTCCATATATTTTCTGCATAATAAGATCTGAGATTATTCCAAGTTTTTTCCTCCCAAGTATCTGTCTCTTTGTTTAAAACATATGACTTATTGTTAGTGAATATATAAACATTTTCGCCATCACGCCAAATATCATCTCCATAAAATGAAGTAAAACCATTCCAACTTTTTGTTTCCCAAGTATCCGTCTCTTTGTTTAGCACAAGGTGTTGACCTTCTCCGTTTGAGTAGTAAGTATTGACACCGTCAGTCCAAACCATGTCTGCTGAAAAATTTTCACCGTTCCATATTTGTTTAGTCCAACTTTGTGTTTCTTTATTTAAAACATACTGTGAAGACCCTTGAGAGTAATAAATATTTTCTCCATCACTCCAAATTCCGCTTGCAGAATAAGGACTCATATTCCAACTTTGTTGCACCCATGTATCTTTCACTTGCGGAACATATTGCTCTAGCTCTTCCTCAAGCTCAGCAATTTGCGTTTCTAAACTGGATATTTGCCCTTGCAAAATGGCAATTTGTCCTTGATAGTTGAGCATTGATTCTTCATAATTACTATTCTCTTCTTCAAGTTCAGCAACTTGAGCTTGCAAGGTCGATATCTGCGTTTGATAGTTTTCAATCAATGTTGCATTCTCTGTGTTAGTTGCTTCAAGTTCTCCAACCTGGCTCTCTAGCTCTTCAATTTCGGCATCTAAGCTTGAAATCTGTTGCAAATATCCCGCATTGCTTTCTTGAAGAGTAGCCTTGTCTTCTTGCAATGCCAATACTTGGCTTTGCAATGATGAGATCTCTTCTAAATTATCTTCGGCGGAAGATTCAAGCTCTGATATTTGATTTTGTAAACTTTCAATTTGAGAGTCTAAATTTGATACTTGCTGAGTATACTCTGCGATGTCTTCTTCAAGTTCACCTTTTTGGCTTTCTAAAGTTGAAATTTGCGCTTGATAACCTTCAATCAGCGTTACATTCTCTGCGTTAGTTTCTTCCAGTTCGCCAACTTGGCTCTCAAGCCCTTCAATCTGATTATTTAAAGCTAAAAGCTCTTGCTCGTGGCCTTGCTGAAGCTCTGAGATTGTTGTCTGTAGATTTTCAATTTGTAAAAGGTGCTCTTGAATTTTCGCCTCAAGCTCTTTAATTTTTTCATCCTTTTCAGTATCACCCACAGGCTTTTCGTCAGCACTTGGGCTTTCGCCTTTTATCCAGCTTTTAACCTGGTCAAAATTTTGAACTGTATAAACAGTTCCAACAACTGTTGCTGGCACTGTTACTGCCAGGAGAATTCCAGCAATTACTCTTCCTACTTTTCCCATTTTTTATTCCTCCTCCTTTATGCTCTTGTGTAGATGTTGTAGTTACCATCTACTCTTTTTACTAAACCGTTAAAGGCTTCTGATGTTCCATCGTCAATGCTAGCAAGCACTTTAATAGTTGCTCCAAGCGACACAATCTCGCCAGGGTTTTGATAAATTTCTGCACTATTAATTTCAATTGTCGTTAAATTTGCCATTGCTTCGAAATTGTGATCTCCAATTGCTTTCAAAGTCGACGGCAATGATATATTTTGAATCAGAGTGCAATCATAAAGCACGTAGTCTCCTATCTCTTCTGTCCCTTCTGAGAAGGCAACAGTAACCAAATTCGAGCAACCATACAATAACCTATCAGGCACTATTTGCACACCGGGCACAACAGCTTGAATTAAATTTGTACAATTTGCAAATGCGTAACTTTCAAGTGTTGTTATAGATCCCGGCAAGAAATCAAGAGATGTGATCGCTGTGCCGTTAAATGCATCATTTTTGATTGTGGTTATACTTTCTGGCAAAATCACTTCTGAAAGTTTTTCGCAGCCGCTAAATAGAGATGCTGGTACTGTTGATGTTCCATCTGCAAAAGTTGCTTTTGTAAGATTTTTGCAATTTGAGAAAAGTCCACTTCCTGCACTTGTTAAGCTTGCTGGAATCGAAACTTCCTCTAACGCGGTCATATTTTGACATGCTCCCATTGATGTAAAAGTGTAGCCTTCAGGTATGACTAACTTTTTAACATTAGCTAGATTTGGGCTTGTTCCAACATACCAAACTAACCCGGTTATCATTGTGTCTGTACCTTCAGTTATTTGACCATCAACGATAGAGTATGATGTTGGCAAAACAATTGTTGTTGCAGTTCCAGTGTAACCTGTTATGTATGATCCGCTGAATGTAAAATCTGTCACAGGAGAAGCTTCTGCTGGCTCTTCTGGCTCTGGCTCTTCTGGCTCCGTTGGAGGCTCGCCTTGTCCTCTTGTATAAACATTATAGTTACCGTCTGTTGTTTTAATAAAAGAATTGTAATCGTTAAGATATGTATTAAATCCATTGTCAACAGACGCAAGCACCTTAATTACATCGGCGTTTGATATAAGCCCACCAATTGAAGAATCAGACGTAAGAGCATTGTAAAGGTAAGCGCTGTTTATTGTTACAGTCTTGAGGTTTCCGCAATTTGTAAACACTCCACTACCAAAAGAGTCGAGACTTGCAGGAATATTTATCTCGGTAAGTCCTGAATTTTTAAACACCTGATTTCCAACTATTGTTAAAGTACTTGGCAAGGCTATTTTAGTGAGACCATGACAATATGCAAATACCTCATGACTGAGCATTATCAAACCCTCTGGAAGAACAATATTGTTGAGCTTTGTTGCGCCATAGAACATCCGATATCCTAATGATTTTTGCTTTCCAAAGGTAACACTCTCAAGATTTTCGCAATTTGAGAAAACACTATCACCTAAATTTTCAATTACCGAGATGTCTACATTCTTTAAGCCCGATCTCGCAAAAGCTTGTAATCCTAGAGTCTTTGCGCTTATCAAATTTATACTTTCAAGGCTTTCACAACCTGCAAACGCGCTTTGTCCAATTTCTGTAACCTTTTCTGTATTGATTTCTTGAAGCTTCTCGCAACCAGCAAAAGCTTGTTGTTGAATTATGGTTGCGTTATTTAAATTTATCTTCTCCAAACTTTTGCAATCAATAAAACAATTGATAGGAATATATTTCACTTTTTCTGGAATATTAATTTCTTTTAGTGATAAACAATTGTTAAATGCGCCTTGAGCAAAGCTCTCAACAGAATTTGGCAAAGATACTTTTTCAAGCATTAAAAGGCCAGAAAACATACTTGTTGGAACTTCTGTTATTGAGATTGCTGATATATCAACTTCTTTTAAATCATCACAACCTTCAAACACATGATCGTCAATGCTAGTTATGTGACTGCCAACTGTTATTTTAGTTATTCCTGTTCCTTTAAAAGCTCCACCTGCTATAGCGTCAACTTTTATTGAATCACCATCAACAAACTCATTGTTATCATTAATTGAATAACTTGTCGGAATTGTTATTTCTTTATTCTCACCAATATACCCTACAACAGTTGATCCTCTAAATAGAAATTGCGATGCAGAACCTTCCGCTTGAGTATTAGTCACACTCTTTGCAATCGCTAGCCCGCCAATAACTAAGCCAAC
>CALVNU010000116.1 GCA_944349915.1 uncultured Clostridia bacterium
GTAAAAGTGGTTTAAATAATGGTATAGGCACGATTTGGACTTTGAGAAGTATTGATAAATGCAGGAATATTTTTATTGGTATGTCGTTAACAAGAGATGATGATTTTAATGGACTGGAACAATACGATTTCTTAAGTATAGAACCCATACTGGAACCTATAAATTTATCTTCATTGAAATATAATTTGTATCTAAAACAAGTCATTATTGGTGCAGAAACTGGAAACAGAAAAGGCAAGGTTATACCTAAAAAAGAATGGATTGATGATATAGTTAAACAATGCGATGAAGCAAAAATTAGAGTATTTATGAAAGAGAGCCTGCGTGATATTATGGGCGAAGATTTTAGACAAGATAAACTTATTTGGGAGGTGTAAAATGTCAGAAAATAATAATAAATATATTGTTAGTCAAGAGCAATTCAATGAACAATTGACTAAGGCTTATAACAAAGGTGTAATAGATGCAATCAATGTTGTGAGCCAATCAATCACAAGTGCTATGAGTAATTTAAACAAACAACTTGAGGAGATAAAAATCGCACTGCAAAACAAAAACTCTAAATAATAGGAGGGTAGCATGGGCAACATCAAAGAAATTAAAAACGAACTGCGAGAGATACGGAACTTAAACAAGCGTGGCATAATCAATGAGAAATCTCAAAAATATAAGCAGTTGTTTAGCCTTTTACCAGCACTTGAAGCTGAAGTAATGACAGAGTGCTACATAAATGGGAAATCATATAGCACATGTGGTCGCAAGATTGCATACTGCGAAAGACAGATAAAACGGATAGTGCATCGGAGCATCGAAAGGCTGTCAGATATCACAAATGGAAGAGAGTTGTAAAGCTCTCTTTTTTGTTTTTTAAAAGATGTCCCTAAATGTCCCTTTTTTGCTTTTATACTTATTATTAGTAAAAGTAGGAGGAATTTTAATGGAAAAGTCGCAAAGGGGCAAGAAATTTAATGATGACATAAAAGAAAAGGCTCTTGCACTTTTGGCAACAAACAATAATGCAAAGTTCGTAGCTGACAAACTTGGGTTGAAATATACCACAGTAAAGACTTGGGAGAAAAAGTTTCTAGAGCAGGCAAATACTGGGGATGTGCCACAAGATAAAAACCTCGTAGCACTTCGTAAGAAAAAGAAAGCTGAGTTTGTTGATAATGCATGGGAGATTATAGAGAAGACACAAAGCTTGCTTATGAAAAGAATTGAGCGTGCACTAGATAGCGAAGATGAAATAGACCAACTATTAGAAGAGATACTTTTACTAGACAATAAAGACCTTTCGCAAGAGCAAAGGAAATCACTTTATAGAAAGATAAGCACCATTAAAGTTGAAGATGTGGGCAAGATTGCAACAGTGTTAGGAACAATCTATGACAAACAAGCACTCGCAAGCAATGAGCCTACAAGCAGAGTTGAGGGTAGTCTAAGACTTGAGGACTTAATAAAGAAAGTAGAGGGCGACAGTGATTATTAACACAAAAAAGTATATTGAGGAGTTTTTAAAGATTAAGACAAAGGATAGCGAGATTATTCCTTTTAAGCTTAATAAACCTCAATTAAAACTCTATGACTTATTAAAGCGACAGAGTGAAGCTGGAAAGCCACAGCGAGTTATCATTCTCAAAGCAAGACAAATGGGTTTTTCAACACTCACAGAGGCAATATTATTTAAGCGCACTGCCACTAAAGCGAATGTAAATAGTGGCATAATCGCTCACAAAGATGATGCGACAACAAACTTGTTTAATATGTCAAAGCTTTTCTTGGAAGAATTGCCTGAGCAACTTAAACCTAAAACTAAAGCATCCAATGCTAAAGAGATTATCTTTGATGATAGAGATGGTAATGGGCTTCGCTCCAAAGTCAAATGTATGACTGCTGGTGGCGATGGTATAGGAAGAAGTGATACCTTTCAAAATTTGCATCTAAGTGAAGTTTCTTCTTGGACACATGCGAAAGAGATACTTGATGGACTATTACAAGCTGTTCCAAACAAACCAAACACTCTCATTATTATTGAGAGCACTGCAAAAGGCTATGACTATTTCAAAGAGTTGTGGGACAAAGCTTGCGATGGTGAGAATGACTTTGAGCCACTATTCTGTGCTTGGTGGGAGCTGGATGAGTATAGACTGCCATGTGGCGAACTGGAGCTGACAGAAGAAGAACAGGAACTTAAAGCACTCTACAATCTTGATAATGAGCAAATAGCTTGGCGTAGATGGTGCATAAGAAACAACTGCGGCAATGATGTAAATACCTTCAAACAAGAGTATCCATCTTGCCCTGAAGAAGCTTTCCTAGCGAGTGGTGAATGTATCTTTGATAAAGATATCATCGTAAGTCAAATCGGTTTTCATATTTTCTTCTAGTGTATTGAGGAGTTCCTTGTAAGAGGAAAGGGTTGAAACTGAGAGTGACTTTTTAATGATGGCCGTGATGATTTGGCGCGTAATGCAAAGCTCCGCAAACGCACGGAAAGAAGCGAGCTTATCCGGGCGAAA
>CALVNU010000117.1 GCA_944349915.1 uncultured Clostridia bacterium
TCTATCTTACCATTCTCGAGCAGGAAGGTGACCATAGCTCTGAGCATAGCTCTTCTCTGGTCGCTTGTTCTGCCCAATTTTCTTGTTCCTGGCATAGGTGTTCACTCCTTCTTAGTTTTCCTCATCGTAGCTCATTTCCAAGCCAAGGGAAGCAAGCTTCTCCTTTACCTCGTCAAATGACTTCTTACCGAGGTTGCGTACCTTCATCATTTCTTCCTCGGACTTCTCTATCAGGTCGTTTACAGTATTGATGCCCGCCCTTTTAAGACAGTTGAAGGATCTAACCGACAAGTCAAGTTCCTCAATGGTCATCTCAAGGACTTTGTCCTTGGACTTTGTGTCTTTTTCGGTCAAAATGTCGTCAACGCTTGCCTCCTCGGACAGGTTGATGAACAAATTCAGATGCTCGTTGAGGAGTTTGGCTGCCATGGAGACAGCCTCCTTTGCGGATATAACGCCGTCTGTCCATACCTCTAATGTGAGCTTATCGTAATCGGTTATCTGTCCTACACGGGTGTTCTCTACGGTATAGTTTACCTTGAGAACCGGTGTATAAATACTGTCAACTGCAATCACGCCTATAGGCGCGTTTGCCATCATAGCCTTGTTTCTTTCGGCGGAAACGTATCCGCGTCCTCTGTCAAGTACTATTTCCATATAGAGCTTTGCTCCGGTGTCGAGAGTAGCTATGTGCATGTCGGGGACGAGTATTTCTACCTCTGAATCGGTCTTTATGTCGCCCGCGGTGACCTTGCACTCGCCCTCAGCTTCGATGTAAACCGTCTTGGGTCCGTCGCAGTAAAGCTTTGCGGTGAGTCCCTTGAGGTTGAGTACGATCTCCGCCACATCCTCCTTGACGCCCGGAATTGTTGATAGTTCGTGTTGTACGCCGTCTATCTTGATAGACGTAACGGCTACACCCGGGAGAGATGAAAGCAATACACGCCTAAGGCTGTTGCCGATAGTCGTGCCGTAGCCGCGCTCTAAAGGCTCCAAAACAAACTTGCCGTATGTTCCGTTGCTTTTAAGCTCGACTGTTTCTATATCCGGCTTTTCAATTTTTTCTAACATTGTAGCCTCCATTTCTTTTCTGTGACGCGCAGCTCCTGCCGCACATCATGTTCCCTGTGTCCTTTAATGACAGCTTCGGCAGGCGGGCGTCATGCCCGACCTGAACCACAAGCAAATACGGCGTGAACGCAAAATCGCTGCACAGATTTTTGCGGCGGCGTTCATCATGCCGGCGTCATTATTTAGAGTACAACTCGACGATCATGTGCTCCTCTACCTCGTAGTCGAGGTCATCCTTGACGGGGAGTCTTGTTACGGTTGCCGTAAGGTTATCCTTGTCAACGGTGAGCCATGTGGGAATAAGTCTGCCGTTGGTGGTCTCAACGATCTCCTTGAACTTGGTGCTCTTTTTGGAGTTCTCTCTGAGAGCGATGACGTCGCCTACCTTTACTCTGTAAGAAGGGATGTCTACTCTTGAGCCGTTCACGTTGAAATGACCGTGGGAAACGAGCTGTCTTGCCTCACGTCTTGTGGTCGCAAGACCCATTCTGAAGGCTACGTTGTCAAGTCTGAGCTCCAAAAGGGTGAGAAGGTTTGCACCCGCCTGACCCTCCATCTTTTCAGCTCTCTCGTAGATGTGTCTGAACTGCTTCTCGAGAACGCCGTAGATGAACTTGAGCTTCTGCTTCTCCTTGAGCTGCATAGCATACTCGGATTCTTTCTTTCTGACGTTTGCCTTGGGGTCTCTCTTTGTTTCCTTTGCAACGCCCATTACCATGGGGCTGATGCCCAGAGCCTTGCATTTTTTAAGAATGGGTTCCTTGTTAAGTGCCATTATAAATTTCCTCCGTTTTTTAAATAATATCGGGTCTGTCCCGACACCGAGTAAACTTCGTAAACTCGGTACTTTTTCGCGGTCACCGCATGCGTATCAAGGATACTTAAACTATACTCTGCGGCGCTTGGGAGGACGGCAGCCATTGTGAGGAATGGGGGTAACGTCCTTTATAAGTCTTACCTCAAGCTCCTCAGACTGAAGAGCACGGATAGCCGCTTCTCTTCCCTGGCCGGGTCCCTTTACATATACCTCAACGATCTTGAGTCCGTGCTCCTTAGCAGCTCTTGCAGCTGTTTCGGCTGCGGTCTGAGCAGCGAACGGAGTAGACTTCTTGGAGCCTCTGAATCCGAGTCCTCCTGCGGACGCCCACGAAATCGCGTTGCCCTGCATATCGGTGATGGTGACGATGGTGTTGTTGAACGTGGACTGGATATGAACCTGTCCCTGCTCAATATTCTTTCTTTCTCTGCGGCGGCGAACAACCGTCTTCTTGCCGGTAGTCTTATTTTGAGCCATGTCTCATATCCCTCCTTACTTCTTCTTGTTGGCGATAGTCTTCTTGGGTCCCTTGCGGGTTCTTGCGTTGGTCTTTGTTCTCTGACCTCTTACCGGAAGGCCTTTGCGGTGACGTGTACCGCGGTAGCATCCGACCTCGATAAGTCTCTTGATGTTGAGCTGAACTTCTCTTCTTCTGTCGCCCTCAACTATAAGATGCTTGTCGACGTATTCACGCAGCTTGGCAACGTCGTCCTCCGACAAATCCTTAACTCTTATATCGGGGTTAACGCCTGTCTCCTTGCAGATCTTTGTCGCCGTAGGCTGACCTATTCCATAGATATATGTGAGAGCCGCTTCGATTCTCTTTTCTCTGGGAAGGTCTATACTTGCTATACGAGCCATATTTTATGGGCACCTCCATTAACTGTTTTTATCCCTGACGCTGCTTGTGCTTGGGGTTCTCGCAAATGACCATAACCTTGCCCTTGCGTCTTATTACCTTGCACTTCTCGCACATCGGTTTAACTGAAGGTCTTACTTTCATTGAAATTCCTCCTTCAAATAGTAGCGCAGCGCTCTGCGGCGCTTCGCATGTTTACATGTTTTTTTATTTGGATCTCCACGTGATTCTGCCCTTGGACAGATCGTAGGGTGACATCTCGACCGTTACCTTATCTCCGGGAACAATTCTTATGTGGTTCATTCCCAGCTTTCCGGATACATAGGCGAGAATCCTGTGACCGTTTGCAAGCTCCACCTGAAACTTTGCGCTCGGCAGAGCCTCTATAACAGTGCCTTCAAGTTCAATTACATCTTCTTTTGACATTGCAATCCTCTTTCTTATCATCTCGTCCGGTCGCTGCCGGCTTCGTCAGAGCTTTGGGTCGTAAGCTCCGAAAGAAGCTTTTTAAGTTTTTTGTTCGTCAGGCCGTTGGTGTCTATCCGGCTGCCGGTCGGTGAAATGTGTTTAACATTCTTTCGCTTCGGGTGCTCGAGCTTTCGCTCCTTGCCGTCGGCGATAAAAACGAAGCGGTCCTCGACAGCCGTCGCAACGAATAAGCTGCCTTGATCTCGACCCGCAGTGGATTTTACCACGCTGCCCTTGACTATATTCACAAACGTCCTCCTTATTCAGGCACGGTGAGTATTTGCGCACCGTCTGACGTTATTGCGATTGTGTGCTCAAAATGCGCCGCAAGCGAGCCGTCTTTGGTCTTGACTGTCCAGCCGTCCGGCAAAACCTTTACCGCAGGGCTTCCCGCGGTGATCATCGGTTCTATGGCTATGACCATTCCCGCCGCAAGCCTGGGACCGTGTCCCGCGCGTCCGAAGTTGGGAACCTCGGGGTCTTCGTGCAGCTCGGAGCCGACGCCGTGTCCGACGTACTCTCTCACCACTCCGTA
>CALVNU010000118.1 GCA_944349915.1 uncultured Clostridia bacterium
GTTCCGTTTGCCAGCATAGAAAGGAGTTTGCTATGGCAAAAGGATCTGTAAGAAAGAAAGGAAAGAAGTGGTACTATTGCTATGCCTTTTGACAGGAAATTTCTTGCAAGCAATTGTAAAATATGCTATAATTACCACACCATATATAGGGCGTTTTGGCACAGGTGTTTCAACTTTGCAACGAAATATAGATTTCGTGATTACAAGAGGGAGGTGAGCAGATGCGAAAAACACTGAAGGCGTTTTGTCAGGAAGAAAATTTGGATGATCTGCTGAGTCAATGGGAAGCTCAGTTAAATTTGCCTCTGACACCGGATGCCTCCTCCTATGGGAGCAAACGAAAAGTTTGGTGGCAGTGTCAGTACGGACATGTGTGGAAGGCGGCAATTTATTCCCGGACAGGATCGCAGAAATGTGGCTGCCCAACATGTGCAGGCTCCATCTGCCGCAAGCGCAGGAGAGGGCACACGGACATATCACTGCCTCCGGGGGAGGCAATATAATGTCAGGCCAGCTTGCCTTGTAAAAGCGTCTGCCTTTTCAAATATATTCTGGAAAATTGCAGCTTGCTGTATCAGAGCACTGGGCTTTATTCACTTTGGCGTTCTGAAGTGCAGCGGAAAGGAATGGTCACAGACATGAATATGGAGCAATCTCTTCTGGATCTGATTGCAATTCAAATGAGGTGTACTTATTTGTCAGATCTGAAATTTTTAACCGCAGCACAGCGCATGCGTCTGGCCCATAAATTGAGACCTTTGGCGCCGCAGGAAAAGGACCTGGGCCAGTGGAACGATGCGCTGGAATATCTTACTGGCGCTCAGGCAGAACCAGAGGCGCACATGGCGAAAGCGCGCCTGATCCAGCTGCTGTCAGAGCCATATGCAGCGGGAGAATTCATAGAAGGAGGAAGATGAAATGAAACGATGGTTGAATCGAGCAGTCAGCTTCTTATTGACGATGGTGATGCTCTTCTCGCTGCTGCCCACTAGCGCATGGGCAGCGGATACTGCAAAGCCTATCAGTGAAGAAGAATGGAACTCCGGAGGCTATTACCAACCGGCTGCCCTCCTGGATGAAGGATGGAAATTCAGCGATGCAGTCACAATGACAGACTGTGACTTGGTCTATGCCCGCTATGAAAAGAAAGAATGGACGGGCACCGGCTACGCCTATAAATACGCCTATGTGATCGCACTCGACGAGAGTTCCGGCAGCAACTACGCTATCCCCGACTATTCGTCCGGCGGAGCGCCCTGGGCGAAAGACGATACGATGTCCGAGGTCTATATTGAGAAAGGCGTCACCCGCATCGGCAGTAACGCCTTCGTAAACAAAAATCTGCTGACACTGGTGGAGATTCCCGAGACAGTCACCAGAATTGGTGAAAGCGCCTTCTCCGGCGACCTCGAACTGCGTGCCTCTGCAGACGGTAATACGCCGCTGGATCTCTCCCATGTCACCAGTTTCGGTGCAAACGCATTTGCTAACTGCAACAGTCTCGGCGGTACCGGCGGCGTTACGCTCAACACTACGTCCTCCGCGTTTACCGAGATCCCTGACGGCCTTTTCACAGCCACATATCTCAAGGAGATCGAGTTGAATGACCATATTACGCGCATCGGTGACAACGCTTTTGCGCACTGCTCGCTGAGCGACATGACCACCATTGATCTCCCCGACAGCCTGGAGACGATCGGAGACGGCGCGTTCACCCGTCAGACCGACGCCCCCCAGCGCACGATAACCAGCCTCGTTATCCCCGAGGGCGTTACCACCATTGGGCACCATGCTTTTTATAACTTTACAGCTCTGGAGACTGTAACCGTACTGTCTAAGAATTTGGCGAAGCCCGGCGAGGCCGCCTTCGGCGACAGCCAGAACAACGCCTTCCACAAGCCTGGCCAAATTCAGGTTGGCGACAAGGTGTTCGTGGGGACTATCGGCACCACTTTCCTTGTCCCTGAGGGCGTAGATGAGGGCTATATCGAGATGTTCGAGTCCGGTTACAACTGCTATCTGGGTGACCAGTCGCCCATGAAGCGTTACCCGGGGGGGGATATAGCAGCCAACTGTACAACGCTGGGCCGTCTGGCCTATGAGTTTACTTTCCTGGGCCACACGGATTACTATTATCAGGATACCCCGGCCCTCGGACACAACTGGGGCCCGGAGAAGACACACGAGGCCACCTGCGAGACGGACAAATATACCTACCACTACTGCCGGCGCGAGGGCTGCGACCAGGGCTTTGACACGACTCCGCAGATCATCAAACCTGATGTGGGCTCTCGCACGGGCCATGCCTACCAGTACAGCTATGCGAAGAACCCTGAGATTGCTGATGGAACGGTGACCGAGTTCCATTACATCTGCCAAAATAAGAACCATAGCGATACTGAGGACATCTCCCCGAAAGATTATGCCCTCGTACTGAGCGGCAAGACGCTCCAGGCGACTACCCTGATGTCGCTGAGTGATCTTGAGGATGCTCTGCACGCCGTCGGTCAGGGCAGCAATAACGTCGGCGTCCTCAACTGGAACGAGACTAACACCACTAAGCCGCTTACTGAGAGCGGATACTACAAGGTGAAGTTCACCCCCACCAACAGCGCGCAGTTCAAGGGCGAAGTTGTATCTGACGGAAACGGCACTCCGGAGGAAGACGGAAACGACAAGGATCTTACCATTTGTGTTGAAGTCAGCAAGGTGACGCTCGACTTCAGCCAGATGTCCATGTATCCGCTGACCCAGTACGTAGGAGATGCCTTCGCGCCAGTGCAGGCTAAGGACATGCCCGATGTCACTGTGGGGAACGCCCAGTACCAGCCTGTTGGCGGCGACTGGTCTGACACGGCGCCCACGCTCAACGACGGAAACGTCGGTAAGGACTTCAGGGTCCGCATCCCCTTTACATATGACAGCACGGTCTATGAACTGCCTACCGATGGTATGTCCCAGATGCCGCCCAGCGTCTATACGCTGGTAGAGGAGGACGGCAAAACCTGGGTGGAGACTGCGTTCCATATCGGTAAGAATGAGATCCAGGGCACCGTCAGCCCGATCCCCAACCTGCGCTACACAGGTAAGTCTCAGAATACAGTCTCCGTCACCGGCATCCCTGTCGGCTCCGCTGTAACATTTTTTGTCGAAAACGGCAGCGACAACTGGGAGCGGGTGGGCGATCCGATCATAACTACGATGGCCAACCAGATCGTCACCGGCGCGCCTATGATCAATGCCGGTGAACAGCAGGTCAAAGTTGAGATAACAAAGGAATACTTCGTCTCTCAGGAGGTTTTCGTCACCGGCGTCATCGGCAAGCAGCTGGTAGAGACACCAAAGGCGGCAACTGAGCAGATGAGCTTCACCCCCATCAGCACCACAGAGGCCAAGAAATTTACCGGCGTGCCGGACAGCAGCGATGATCGCTATACCGTTACCGGCAACAAGGGAACCAACGCCGGCACCTACACAGCCAAAGCCGAACTACGTGACAAAGCGAACTACGCGTGGACCACCGGCGACGATGATGGAGACGGCGCGGCGGAGATCTCCTGGCAGATTCTGAAGCGTACCGTTCAGAAGCCGACCTTCAGTGGTGGTACTTACAGCTATGATGGCGATGCGCACACCGCAGTTACCGTCAATTCGGCCGGCGACTACGCGACGGAATATGCGTCCGACGGCACCACACTGCAAGCTATCTACGCTCCGGATAAAGTAAGCACCGGCTATGTGGCCTATACCGCCACCAACGCCAGGCAGACCAATGCCGGTACCTACGAGGTAACGGTCTCCCTCCAGGATAGTAACAACTACCGCTGGCCGGATGACAGCGCGGCAACA
>CALVNU010000119.1 GCA_944349915.1 uncultured Clostridia bacterium
ATTCAAAAGTAACCCCACTGATTGGTGTGGTTGTTGGTGGTTCTTCTTCAAACTCAAACATGTCTTGATAAGCCGTATCTGTCAATCTGAAACTTGTTTTATTGTCATCAATATATTCAACTTCTGGTAGTGTAGAATCTAGATTATTTGGGGAGGTGTCAGATGCTACTAAATACCATGTACCCCATTCTATAAAGCCCAAGGCCAGTATGTTAGTACTGCTTAATGTTATCCTGTTTACCATGCCGTCCTCCTTTGATATATCAATCTCGTAACCCCCGATAATGAGGTCTTCATCGTAAGATTCTACAGATGTCCAGATTGACCCTTGACCAGCACTAGTAATTCCAGGTGAATATACTCCTAGCAATGGCACATTCAAAGCTTCGCCATAAACCAAAAGTCTATTTATATACAATGGGACATCCACAATCTTATTCTCCTCATCCCTACTGTATTCTGTAAAAAAATCAATGGTGAATGTGGATACATTCGATTCGTCGTCAGTTGTTATGCTAGCATTTTTAACGAATCGCAATTTCCACCCTCCCAAAAGGTCAGAAGTTATACCATCCATCATATCACGAAGAGAGACTCCGTCTTGCATGGCACGTACTCCTATGGCTGAGGGGTAGTAAGTAGATGTTGATTCTCTTGTTTCTTCACTTAGCGAAACATATCCATTTGGCTCCAAACTATCCAATGTATAAGAACTGTCATTTGAGAGGGGCTCAAAAGTTGTTGGGAATGATTCTACAATACTTAATAGAGTTTCATCAGAGCCCTTAGTGTTTACTGTTTCTGTGGTTGTTGACAAAGTTGCATTTGTATAATATACCAATCGTCTGTTGTCAGTGTCAACAACAAAGTAATAATATTTTTCATCACTAGTCAATTTCAAAACATTTGAATATGTGCTCCCATTATATGTCAATGTCGCGCCTTGTTCAACATAGGAAAGTAAAGAATTTATGTTATTGCTTGTGCCTAGTATTCCATTTTCCCCTAATGCTACTTCAAACTTGTCGTCTATATCAATCGCAAAACTGCCGTCATCCACATAGATAAAATCGCTTGCACCTTGTGCTGTCAGGCTAATTTGTATTGAATCATTATAATTCAATGTCCCCGACAATGTTGTATTAGTTAACGCCGTGCTTGTAAAATATGAAATTGTTACCTGTCTGCTTTCTCCACTTCCAGAAACAGTCAGTGTTACATTGTTTGATGTAAGTGGTGTTTTGTCAGTTCCTTCACCAACTGCTGCACCAGTAAATGTAAACTTGCTGTTATTGATTGCAGAAACATTATCAAAGCCCATATCCAACAAATTCAAATCATAACTCCAAGAGTAGGTATCTGTGTCTTGTGCAAAAGTTGCGCTATATCCATATTCTAATGAATAGTTTTGTCCACTAATAGTTGTCGATGTTGGAGTCTTTGCTTGTGATGACATATAGCTTGATTTAGATAAAGCTGTATAACCACTTGTGCCATCAGTGCCGGTGCCAATAGAGTTTTCTTTGGCACTAATCATGTTGTTAATTATTTCAGAAAAATTATAGTAATAGTTGCGGTTGATATCCACTGGATCTGTTGTTACGTGGCTATCATACTCTACCCAGTAAATACCCATCGAACCAAGCCCCTTATACCATCCTCTTGCTGTTACTATTGTTGCATATGTCTGTGTTTCTACAAAAATTTCACCGATACCCAATTTGTTCTTTTGTAAAACAGAAAAATCGTGCGTTTTCTTTGTGTTTAATGTAATAGTAACAAAATTACTGCCATCAGAACTGTCAGACGAACCAAGACGCCAATCTTGGGTTCCGTCACCGTTATAATATCTATTTTCTGTTGGGAAGTAACCACCACTCGTTGGTCTACCCTCATTTGTCATTTCACTAAAAGGCGCTATAAGCTTTACACTATCAAGAGCATTAATTGTCCAACCTGGTTCGGGTATGCCATAGGTTGTTTCTCCATACACTTCAAAAGTTCGATCTTGTGGAGTAGTTGCAAGCAAATCTTCACCCATATATTGTTCCAATATTGCTCCGTCAAGTTCCACCTCTCCAGTTGAGTTGCAACTTGATACCGATATGTTTGCAATGTGGTTTGCGCTAACATTTTGAGCATTAGTCTGTACCAAATAAATTTTTGGGTTTGTTGTTGACTTCAAAATTTCTGGTGTTTCTGTGTTGCTATCATGGTCTTCATAAGTAACGCCAGAAATAACATATTTTGTTGTAGGGTCTAGGCCGAGGGCCTCGATCGACCCCTCATTATAACAATTTTCTATTTTAACTTTTGTAGCGGTGATATCGTTAATGGAGCCATCATCATTCATAGCTGTTGTTGGCCTAGTATTTGCAACAATTCCTGCTGCATATGCCATTGCCGTGTGCGATTTGTTGCCTGCCTTGATCACTCCTGCATTATAACAATTTGAAACTGTTATAGTTACATTTGCTCCTGGTTGTTCGTTGATATTACCAACAATTCCGCCTGCATAATGTAATGCAGTACCTGTTGCTGTATACCCTGCAAGCACTGAGCCACCGTTATAGCAATGATCTATTGTTACTGACGCTGTTCTCCCAGGCCCAATTGAACCAACAATTCCGCCTGCTCCACTTTGTGTTGTTGTGACTGGCCCATAATTTGAACAATATGCAATGGTTATATCTTGTTCTGCACCTTCTGCATCTTCTTCTGCTTTTGTGTGAATTGAGCCTATTATTCCACCTACACAAGCTGATGAAGATTCTGTTTTGCTTATTTTTACAAGGCTTGTTATCGTATTGATATTTCCGCCTTTGACTACATTGATAAGTGTTCCAAGATCTCCACTTGCGCTTGATGATATCTCTCCTTCTAGAGTTATATTTGAAACAACAGAATTGCCTGTCATTTCTTTTGCCAAAAGTGCACTGTTTACATTTGCCTCGGTGAGGCGGAGATTGCGCACAACTCCGCCAGCTATTGAATTGAATAAACTTGTGTTTAACCCTGTTATTGTGTGGTTTTGCCCATCAAATTTTTTATTGTCAAAGGTACGTGTTGTCCAGTTTACAGAAGTGTTATTATTAGTAGTAGTAACAAACTGAGTTGCGGACAAATCAACATCATACATAAGCGCCATAGAAGTTATGTTTAATCCAGAAATGGTCAAAACATAATCTAGCACGCCTATGTTTGGAATAAGGAATGTGTTGCCATTGTCGACTCCATTATTTTGACGGATATAAGACGTTTCTTTCACATAATCGTCATAAGAAGGATCATCAGTTGTTGCTGTTTCTGTTGATACTGTTGTTGACGACCATGATGATTGTTTGAGATATGTAAACCCTCGCGTTGGATAACCATAGTTGAAATTGATCTCTTTTACCCAGTCGTTTCCACCGTTTTTAACAATATTGTTGCTTTCGTTCAAAAATTCTGAAGTGTTGAAAATGAATTTAGATTCGTCATTCTTCACATATTCCTGGTGTATATTGCCCGCATTGCTGTTAATAGCATTATAATCGGCATGGAACTCATATAAACTTGCGCTATTTTTAATTGCGAGCGTTATACCAGAAACAGTCCCGTTTACATAATCTTTGCTATCAAGTTTGGTGATTGTATAACAATTTGAAAGGTAAAGGTTTGCTGTACCTGTGACAAATGCGGATAGATTTGCACTGATATACGATGCAACTGAACCTGTTGCATAAGTGTATTCAATAAATGCAGGGTTTGTACCGCTATAGTTTGCAATTGCAGACATTGTGCCTCCGGTTCTTGCACGATAAATCATATCCAAAGAGGTATAACTTTCTGCAATCAATCCGCTTACCATTGAACCAACAATTCCGCCGATTTTTATTACTGACTCTCCACCTATAGACATTGAGCCGTTAACGCCAACACCATAAATGATTGCGTTTCCGCCCATTATGTTTACAAGTCCACCGAGGCTGGAAATGTTATTATCATCATTATCATCATCATATTCGATTTTGAAATTGATACCAGAGATTGAAGAGTAGCCCCCAATTGACGAGATTGGTCCGCTTAAAGTTACATCTCCAAAATTTCCGACAATAGCAACATTGGAAAGAGTTTTGCCTGAAAAATGTCTTGCCGTATCATCTGAAATCGTGTAATATGTCATATTATAATCTGAGCC
>CALVNU010000120.1 GCA_944349915.1 uncultured Clostridia bacterium
TCCCCGTAATCGGTGCTGCAGTTTTCCTTCACGATCTGGAAGATCTCGTTCCAGAGCCGCACCGCCTGGTTCATGTAGTTGATGCCGATGTTGATGAACGGCGATGGGATCGGCTTCTGGGTAGTGGGGTGTTTGGAGAGGAAGCCCATGCGGTTGGTCATCTCCTCGCACTGAATCCAGCGGGCGCTGCACATGGCGTATCGCTCCAAAAGCTGTGGGGACACCTTTGCGGCACATCCGATCTTCTTCAGCCACTCCCAAGTTTCTTTATAGATTTCCTCTGCCTGGAGCGTACTTCCATCGCGCTGTTCGGCAGAGAGGAACTCATGGGGCTTTGGCATATCGACACCCTCGACTTCGGGAATGTCCAGCACTTCTAATCTGCGTCCGCCCGGATTGCCGTTCTCGGCTTTCTCCTTGACGGCAGACTTTTTTCTTCCCGCACCGGGTCTCGCACCGCCGCGCCCGCCTGTGTTATTGGATTTTGTCGGCATTTTCTCACCTCTTTTCCGCAAAAATAGAGCGACCGCTTTCGGCCGCCGTCAATTACCCTTTTGATTTCGCCTTTTTCGCGCACGAAGCCCCGGGCCGCTGTCCGGGTAGAAAGGTCGTAGAGATTTGACCCGCCCCACGGTCACCGGTCACCGAGCTCGTGATGGATCTTCGTGTGACACGACTGGCACAGGCTCATCAGGTTGCTGGTATCGTGGGTGCCGCCTTGGGAAATAGGAAGAATATGATGAACTTCCTCGACCGATGTTAACCGACCTTCCTTAAGGCACTGCTCACACAGAGGGTGGGCCGCTGCATACCTGTCACGGATACGCTTCCAAGCCCTGCCGTATTTGCGGTTGACGTCCGGGCTGCGCTCGTACTTGTTGTACCGATCCCGGTCCAGCTTCTCGTGCTCCTGGCAGAAGCGTCTATCAGTAAGCCTTGGACAGCCGGGGTAAGCGCAGGGTTTCTTTGGACTCCTTGGCACATAATCACCTCGCTTTCCGGGCATAACAAAAGCCCTGCGGGAGAGGGGCTCCCACAAGGCTTCCGTAGGTTTTACTTTGTCCATCATAATACTATCATAAGAGGCGACTCTCAATCTCTCTCATTTACTCTCATGATGGCGGCCACACAGGAAAGCGCCGTATCGTGCATCCGGTAAATATGCTGGATGCTGTAATGCATCTCAACCGCAATCTTCTCCCACGAGAGGAAGCACAGATACCGCTTCTCCAGCAGAGTTTGCAGTTCAACATCCGAAACTGCCCGGATTGTGGCCATGATTTCCTTCTTCAATTCCACCAGATCCTCGACGTCGTGTTTCAGGCTTTCCTCAACCTCGATAATCTTCAAAACGGCCCGTTCTATTTTGGAGCCGCCACGATTTGGGTTTCTGGGCATGTCGCTGTAAACGACGGTGCAGGATGTGGCCAGCTCATTTAAAGACTCGATCTGCTGGAGCTTGGATTTAATCCGCATATCCAGCGTCCGGGCCTGTGACAGATATTCTTTAGCGGTCATTTCGCTTCTCCTTCCGTAGCTCTTTTATGAGGAATTCCGGATCGACTTTTGACAGGACACCGAACCAGCCGGAACGGAAGAATCGCTCTATTTCCTGAAGCTGCTGTTCGTCGTCGGTTAGCCGGTAATCCTTGGCCGCCTGCAGAATGATGGCGTTTGCCAGATTCTCGTATGGGTTCAAAGTCGCACCTCCGAATTTGTGATCAATCGGATTGGCGTAGATTGTCGAATATTGTCATTAGATTTTCAGATTTGCCTTGACCGCAGCGATCAGAGCCGACTGCGTTTTGTCTTTGGCCTTAAGTGCCCGGAGAATCTGCTCATCAATAGTGCCGTCCGTCACGATATGCTGAACGACCACAGTTTCGGCAGCCTGACCTTGCCGCCAGAGCCTTGCTATGGTCTGGGAATAGAGCTCCAAGGACCATGTGAGGCCGAACCAGACGATGGTGTTGCCGCCGGTCTGAAGATTGAGGCCGTGTCCCGCAGAAGCCGGGTGAATCAGGGCTACCGGGATTTCGCCGTTGTTCCATCTGCGGATACTGTCGGCTTTGTCCAGCTTGGAAAACGGAATATGGCGATCATGCAGACGTTTCATGATCCGCTCCAGATCATGCTGGTACCAATAGGCCACCAGAAGAGGCTTGCCGTTTGCCGACTCGATAATGTCCTCCAGAGCGTCCAGCTTCTGCTCGTGAATGGGGACCGTATTCCCGGCATCGTCGTAAATGGCACCATTGGCCATCTGGGAGAGCTTGCCGGAGAGGGCTGCGGCATTAGCAGCGGATATTTCACCATCGGGCAGGTCCAGAATGAACTGTTTTTTCATCTCGTCGTAGGCGTCCTGCTCATTGGGACTGAGATAGACCTTGTATTCGCTGGATATGAGTTCCGGCATCTTCAGGTGATCCGTGGATTTCATCGAAATGGTGATATCCGAGATTTTCCGGTATATGGCTTGCTCGGCACCGGGTTTCGGACGGTAGCTGTAAATGATCTGGCCGTTCATGACGTCCGGCACGAAATACTCCTGCCGATAATAGGTAATGAACCGACCGAGGCGTTTTCCCATGTCGATGACCTTGAACTCTGCCCACAGATCCATCAGTCCGTTGCTGGCCGGAGTGCCGGTGAGTCCAACGACACGCTTGATCCTGGGCCGTACCTGCATCAGAGCCTTGAAGCGTTTTGACTGGTGGTTTTTGAAGGAAGAAAGCTCGTCCACTACGATCATGTCGTAATCAAATGGGAGCTTGCTTTTCTCGATGAGCCATTGGACGTTCTCACGGTTGATGATGTAGATATCGGCTTTCTTCGTCAGGGCCGATTTTCGCTCAGCCTCGCTTCCGACCGCCACCGAATAGGTCAGGTGGTGGAGCTGGTCCCACTTTTGAAGCTCTGCACTCCAAGTATCACGGGCTACTCGAAGCGGAGCGATGACCAGCACCTTGTGAACCTCGAAGCTGTCGAACAGCAGGTCCGCAATAGCGGTCAGTGTGATGCTCGTTTTGCCAAGGCCCATGTCCAGCAGCACGGCAGCGAAGGGATGGTCTTCGATATAGTTGATTGCGTACCTCTGGTATTCATGCGGTTCGTATTTCATCAAGTATCCCTCCAATCTGCTCAGGGGCATCAAGGATATATACCTTGAAGCCCAGCCGCCGCAGTAATCCGTGTCTGGCTACCTGCAAAGGTCTCGGTTCCTTACCTGGTGCCTTGACCTCCACGAATCCGATCTTGCCTCCGGGCAGCAGCACCAGTCGATCCGGCATCCCGTCAAATCCGGGGCTCACCAGTTTCGGTGCGATGCCGTCGCTGCTTTTCACGGCTTTGACTAAGTGTTGTTCTATGATTTTCTCTCGCATAATGTTCCTCCATCAGGAATTAGAGTGGGTGGTGACGGCCTGTGACATGTATTTCCGTAACTTTTCTTAGGTCCTGTTTTTTAGTGCTCTAAGAATAGTTTCTGTAAAGACTGTCAAAGACCGTCATCTTTGGTTCAATCAAGGAAATCCGATTTAAGCTGCAGGCCTAAGATCAGCCGTGCAGACTTGTTTCTCTTCCTTTCAAAACCGGCGCATTCCAGCGCAGTATAGAAATCAGTTGTGCTGCGGATATAGTCGCCCACCTGCATGCAATAGCTGCGGTATGCGTTGTAGACGTCTCCGGATTTAGCGGAATAGGAGCTGTCAATCTCACAGCATTCATCAAGGAACTGCGAGAGCCAGTCGTTATTGTCCTTGTACTTCTGGATTG
>CALVNU010000121.1 GCA_944349915.1 uncultured Clostridia bacterium
AAATAAAATCGCTACAATTATTATCAAACCTATTGATATTCTTTTTATAATATCTCTTGTTTTATTTCTTATGTCTTCTATTCCCTTATTTATATCTATCTTTCTGTACTCATTCTCTGAATTTTTTTGACTATTTTCATATATTTTATTATCTATAAGTATATTTACAAAATTATTAAATTCATTCTTCTTTTCTTCATTATGTTTTTTATTTATTTTATCTATTTCAATCTGTTTTAATTCTTCCTGTTTTCCCTTCATTTCTTTTATTTTTTCTGAAAATTCATAATAATCACCGTTCTTCAATAATTCATTTACTTCTTCATACTGACTATTAATATTTTTTATTTTATTTAAGGATATGTCTGAAACTAAACTGCCTAATGCAATAATATCATCATCACTTATATTTTCTTTATATTTATTAATATTTGAATCTATCTCTCTAATAATTCTTTTACTAGGTTGATTTGCTTCTATTACTTCTGCAAATAGATTGCTTAATCCTAGTTTAAATATATCGTCTGTAGAAATAACTGGTTTTATAAGCCATAATAAATTAACAAGTTCATTTGTATTAATTGCTTCTGAATATTTAAACTTAGTTTTTATCTCATTAAATTTTTTAGATTCTGTTAAAAACCATATTTTTAAGTCAGCAAACTTTTTAGCACCATTATTTCTTTTATTACTAACATAGTCAATAATTATAGCATCGTGTAAAATGCTTTTTTTATCAGTATAATCTATTTTATCTAATTGTTTATATATTTCTCCATTTTTAATTGTTAATTCATTTTTATATTTCTGTTTTAAATAAATTATAGAAATCTTTTTTTCAGTAAGAAATTTCATTAAATTTCTTACTTTATATTGAATATCTGTTTTAGTTATATTGTTTCTTTCACAAACATTACTTGTGCTATTATAACGAAACCTTTCTATTATTCCTTTTTCATATCCATCAATAATCTTATTTAAAATGTGTTCTGTCTCTTCTATAGTTATGTCTGCAATTTTTATTTTATAGCCAATTCTATTACATATATCAACAATTTTATTACATGTGTCCATATTTTCTTCACCATGTAATCCCATTAAACTTATAATAAAATTCGTATCAACTATAAAATTCATCGCTTCACTTTTAGCTTCTAAAGCATCTAACTCGATATATGCTGAAATAATAGATCCTATATATATATCTTTTAATACTTCATAAAGTTCTATATCATTCTTTTTTAGATATTTAATAAAATTCATTTCTATGTCAGCATTGTCTGAAATGCTATCAATATTCAAATTGTTCTCTGACAACACTTTAGATAATTTTGTTCTATTTCTATCAATAAACTTAAATAAATCTAATTCTCCTTCGTATTGTGATATTACTGCATTTTCTTGAATATAACATTTAAATTTTTCTTGTAATTTTTCAATCTTACTTTTTTTATATAAAATCGTCTCTTCGTAGTTGTCAAAAGTATATTCTTTAATTACATAAGAAAAATCCTTATATAATTCCATACTACCTTCATTATTTTTTTTAATTTCGATAGAAATCGTTTTTAATAATTCTTTTAACATAGGATATGGTATATCTAATTTATATAAATTTTTAAACTCCTCTTTTATATCTGTTATTTGTCCCATATTTTTTTGATTATTACTCATTATAGATAAAGTTCTTTTTACTAATGGAATAAATATATCGTTAAATCCATTACCTTTCATATCATTATTTAAATGAGCTAAAAAGCTATATGCTATTACTTTGTTTTCTTCCATAATTCCTCCATTCATTTTTTCGACATTATTTTATCATTTTTCATTTTAAAAATCCACCGTTTCTACTATTTATGGTAATTTTTCTTTCCCTATTTTTCGATAATATTTTCCATTTATACTCCAAACAATACCATACACTTTTATACTATTCTTTCAAAAAATTAATTGTTGGTTAGACTTTTGCTTTTAGACTTTATATAATTAATATATACAATCTTAAACATGTAATTTCTTTGTAAATTACAAAAATTACTCTCTCCCACACAGAAAGGAGGAAAATATGGCAGGGAGTATAGAAAAAAGAGGTAACAATACATATAGGTTAGTTTACTTCTGTGGTAAGAACCTAGATGGTAGTCCTGCAAGACATACCAAAACTGTTCATTGTACTAAAAAAGAGGCAAAAGTTGAACTTGCTAAGTTTGTTTCAGAGATTGAAAAAGGAAATGTTATTGAGGGTAATTCTATTACATTTGAAGAATTTACTGAAATATGGAAACGAGATTTTGCCTCTAAAGAACTTGCACCTACAACTTATTCAAGATATCTAGCAATATTAAAAACTAGAATTCTACCATACTTTGGTAAGTTCAAGCTAGATAAGATTAGACCAACAGACATTATGAAATTCTATGATATGCTTGAAAGTGATACACAAATTAAAAGACTTAAAAATAACAAAGGTGAAAGACTTAAAAAGCCTTTATCTAGAAAAACTATTTTAGAGCATCACAGACTGCTTCGTGCAATGCTTCATAAAGCTGTATATTGGCAACTTATTGTAAATAATCCAG
>CALVNU010000122.1 GCA_944349915.1 uncultured Clostridia bacterium
ACATATTACGGTGGGAATTGTACATTGAAAACGGGTGGTTATGGTGCTGATTCGGCCACCAAAATGACTGCACCAGTTGATGAGTGGGCAAAAAATATAGATTGGTATAGCAACTCTGCAACAAATGAAGATGGTTCACTTGTTTGGGATAGCGCATATCCTTGGGATTTTGATACTGTTTGGGTGTTTACACCTTTCCCAGCGCCGGATTATATAACAACCAATAATGGTTACCCTGTGTTGCAAAGTTTAGGTGGAAATTCAGAAATCATTTACTGGACAGATGATGTTGTTCAAGAGGCTTTTGATGTTGACTTTACAAATTATTCTTTAAGTGGCTCTGGTACAGCAGAAAGTCCGTACAAAATAAGTTCCGAAATCGACCTGGCGTTCTTGTCCTGGACGATATATAACAATAAGGCTTACAACGGAAATGTTACAAGCAGTAGATATTTCTATTCAGGCAAATTTTTCAAGCAAACCAAAAATTTGGATATGTCTGCATACTATTGGCAACCAATTGGGCTTTCTTTTCTTCGTGATGGAACATTTGCAGACAGACGCTTTTCTGGCAATTATGATGGTGGGGGACATACTATCTCTAGGCTTTACACTCCAGCAATGCCAGAAGGGTTGACAACAACACAGCAACGTGGCTATTCATATCAAGGCTTGTTTGGGTATGTTTGGACTTATAATACTGTTGCAGTTAGCATAACAAATATTGGTGTGATAGATTCTTTTATTCAAGGATATGATTATGTAGGCGGAGTGGTGGGGAATGCTAATAGTAATTCAACCATCACCAATTGTTATAACACCGGCACTGTTACAGGAAGTGGTGATTATGTAGGTGGAGTGGTTGGGTATGCTTATTCTAATTCAACCATCACCAATTGTTATAACACCGGTTCTGTTACAGGGAACAATTCTGTCGGCGGAGTGGTTGGGTATGCTGGTTCTAGTTCCACTATCACCAATTGTTATAACACCGGCACTGTTACAGGAAACAGTTATGTCGGCGGAGTGGTTGGGTATGCTTATGCTAGTTCTTCAAGTTCACCAGTAACCATCACCAATTGTTATAACACCGGTTCTGTTACAGGGAACAATTCTGTCGGCGGAGTGGTTGGGGGTGCTTCTAGTTCCACTATCACCAATTGTTATAACACCGGTTCTGTTACAGGATACAGTGAGGTAGGCGGAGTGGTTGGGCGTGCTTATGCAACCATCGCCAATTGTTATAACACCGGCGCTGTTGAGGGAAGTGGTAATTATGTCGGCGGAGTGGTTGGATATGCCTATTCTAATTCAACCATAGAAAATTGTTATAACACCGGCGCTGTTACAGGAAGCAGTTCTATTGGAGGAGTGGTTGGGCGTGCTTCTAATTCAACCATCACCAATTGTTATAACACCGGCACTATTACAGGAAGTGGTGATTATGTAGGTGGAGTGGTTGGGTATGCTTATTCTAATTCAACCATCGCCAATTGTTATAACACTGGCGCTGTTACAGGAAACAGTTATGTCGGCGGAGTGGTTGGGTATGCCGATTCTAATTCAACCATCACCAATTGTTATAACACCGGCACTGTTACAGGAGTCAGTTGGGTCGGCGGAGTGGTGGGGTTTGCTTCTAATTCAACCATAGAAAATTGTTATAACACCGGTTCTGTTACGTCAACTTCAACTTACAACAGTTATGTCGGCGGAGTGGTTGGGCATGCTTCTGTTTCAACCATCGCCAATTGTTATAACACCGGCACTGTTACAGGAAGCAGTTATGTCGGCGGAGTGGTTGGGAGTGCTTCAGGAACCATCACCAATTGTTATAACACTGGTTCTGTCAAAGGCAGTAATTATGTCGGCGGAGTGGTTGGATATGCTAATAATGATTCAACCATCACCAACACATATTACGGTGGAGAATGCACTTTGCCAAAAGGTATTGGTTCTGGCTCTGGTTCGGCCACCAAAATGACTGCACCAGTTGAAGAGTGGGCAAAAAATAAAGCATGGTATACAAATTCAAGCAAATGGAATAGTTTATATCCTTGGAATTTTGACACTGTTTGGGAATTTGTAAAAGCACCTGATTATATTTCAAATGGCTATCCTGTTTTGCAAGGGATTTTTCCTCCAGCAGGAACAGAAATCATTTACTGGACAGACGATGTTGTTCAAGAGGCTTTTGATGTTGACTTTAAAAATTGTTCTTTAAGTGGTTCTGGCACAGCAGAAAGTCCATATCAAATCAATTCCGAAACCGACCTGGCGTTCTTGTCCTGGACGATATATACCAACAATGTTTATGGTGGAAGCAGTAATAAAACAACAATCGGTATAAACAGCTATTTCTATAATGGTATATATTTTGAGCAGACAAAAAATTTAGATTTGTCAGCATACTACTGGCAACCGATTGGGATAGACTATCTTAGAGATGGCAGTTCTTGCAAAAGATATTTTGCTGGAAGTTACATCGGCTGTGATTTTATAGTCTCTGGGCTTTACACTCCAGCAATGCCAGAAGGGTTGACTGCAGAAGAGCAAAATGGTTATTCAAATCAAGGCTTGTTTGGTGTGGTAAGTTCAACGGCTGCTGATTTAGCTAGAATTTCAAACATTTATATTAAAGATTCTTATTTTCAAGGGCTTGATTCTATTGGAAGTGTGGTTGGCTGTCTTTATTCACATAATGTTACAAATTGCTATAATTTTTCAACCGTAAAGGCGACAGGTAAGCATGTTGGTGGTATTGTGGGTTACACATCTTCTTCTAGTGGAAGAATTTCAATAAGCAATTGCTACAATTTCTCTTCTATTGAAGGTGTAGATTATGTTGCTGGCATTGTTGGATATTCTGGATCAAACATCGACTTACAAAATAATTACAACATAGGACTCATTAAAGGTTCTGGTTCAGTCGGTGGGATTGCTGGTTATGCTTGGTCAAATTCAACCATAAACAACTGTTTTAGCAATGGCACAATTTCAGCCGTTAGTAATGTTGGTGGTATTGTCGGAGCAACAGGAAATGTAACTATTAGCGGTTGTGGCATAGAAACAACGCA
Source organism: uncultured Clostridia bacterium (assembly GCA_944349915.1). Lineage (GTDB taxonomy): Bacteria > Bacillota > Clostridia > Christensenellales > UBA1242 > Caccovivens. Next base: position 3,078 of record CALVNU010000122.1, read on the forward strand.
GATTTCTGGCAATAGCAATGTCGGCGTGTTGGTTGGCTCTGGTCCTAGCGCAACAATCACAAACTGCTATGGCATTGTGGGGGTTGATATAGATTTTGCAAGTGTAGGCACTTATGACAACTGCGTGTGGATTACAAATGTTGACGGGGTAGTGAATAAATATTATCACGGCACCAACTTCTCTGCTTTTGCGTG